>JBKPLX010000144.1:0-14915 GCA_046731855.1 Verrucomicrobiota bacterium
ATGTTTCCGGAACCCGTCGTGAGCCTGAGTGCTCCCCGGCCAATGGCTTGGTTGTCGTTCCCGGACACGTTGTCCCGGAGTGCAGCGGCGCCCACTGCCGTGTTGCTATTACCATCCACGTTGTTCAATAGAGCAAATAAGCCAACAGCTGTGTTGTCGACGGCACCCGTGTTGTTAAGGAGTGCATGTCGACCGACGGCCGTGTGCTCAATGCCGGTGACGTTGCTAGAAAGGGCGAAGGCCCCAACGGCCGTGTTGTTACCGCCAGTGGTACTTAGAAGGGCTCCGGCGCCCACAGCCGTATTTTCACTGGCAGTGTTGCTAGGGAGCGCCCCGGCCCCGACACCTGTGCAGAAATTACCGTCGGTGAGACTTAGGAGCGAGAATATCCCAAATGCTGAATTGTAGATGCCGGTGGTAAGGCTCTGAAGAGCTCCTTGCCCATCGCCCGTGTTGGTTGCGGGAAGAGGACCCGGATCCGGTGTCTACGGGCTTGGCGCGCTTTGCACTTGTTCTGGTGTGTTTGAGGCGCTTTGCGCGTGTTTTGCTGCGTCGGGACCGCTTTGCACTTGTTTTGGTGCATCTGAAGCGCTTTGCACTTGTTGGCAAAGCGCAAAGCATACCAGAATAATCGGGACAAGCAGGAACCCACGCCGAACAGCGCAAGGTTTTCTGCCAACCGAATTTGTGATGTTTTTATTAACCGATGCGAGTGTTTGGAGGATGATCGTTTTCATAGTGTGCCGATTTTTGCGCCCTGCCCGGCTTTTTGGGAATACGCACAATTGCGTACGAATTCTATTGCCCGTGTAGCGGTCGTCTGTTAACTGAGCACGGATGCATTCTCCTGCTCTTCCCGATCAGCGCGCTATAAAAACATTCGCTTCGTTAAAGTTGACGCCGCGGGAAGCGGAAGTCCTCTTCTGGATTTCACAGGGAAAAAGCAACCACGATATCGGCGTCATTCTCGGCGCGAAGACCGGCACCATTTGCAAACACGTCGAACACATCTTCGGCAAGCTGAACGTGGAAAACCGGACGGCCGCTGCAGTAGTGGCGCTCGAAACCTGCCGCTCGGGCACGCCGGCGTCTGAAAGCGACCCTGGTCAGCCTTGGGCTGCGGTGGCCGGTTTTATTACGACGCAGATCTGTGCGTTATGCTCGGATAATCCGGAACTTTACGGAGATGTCGCGCGTCTGGTCGCCTGAGCCCGGATGATCTGACGGCCGCACTTACAATTTACCTTTCAGCGCGTAGGCGTGGAACGCTCTTGGCCGGTTACCGCTCCCCCTTGAGCGAACCGAGCAAAAAACTTTGCCAACTGCGACCGCACCGCCTGAAACGAGAGATGTTCCAGCGCACGCTGCTCGGATTCGGCCACAATGGCCCCGCGCAAATCAGCGTTCTTCAACAAATCGAGCGCCATCGAAGCAATCTCGGTAATCGTCCGGCCTTCGCCGCAAGTTTTCGAAAATGCAATTCGCTCAATTGCACCGTCACCACCAACACAGGGGATTCGACATAGAAGAGCGTCGCCCGCTACCTGGCCTGGCACATGGCTGCGATCTAACTGCAAGACGATCTTATGCTGCGCCACGTTGCGTAGATAATCGGGATAGGTTTTCCATTTCTCGATTACCTGGAGTTTTCCTTCCGGAAACTTCAGTTCGCCGAGCAAACGCCGCGCTTTATATCCATCCAGATTAACGACGGTGACCGGTTCACCCGTCGCATCACAAAGTTGACGCGCGACCAGCAGGGCCGCGAAATGATTGCGCGATGGCACGTTCCATTCGCGCGTGCCAACAAAGATTCCGGATTGCTCGTCCGGGGGCAGACAAAAATTCCATCTCTGGTCTTCAATAGGATAAGGCGTCGGAATAAATGCTACCCGCCTCAGGCTCCAGCGAGCGCTCTGACAGATTTCCGCCGCTTCCGGAGTCGTAGCGATACATCCATCCGCTTGTGCGATTATTTTCATGAAGCGCGATAATCTGGCGCGATTGGATAACTGTTGCGCAATCTGATGGAGCCCGGTCTCCTTTAAGGAAACAACGACGGTACGACCGTGTTTCTTTAGATCGGCCAATGCGCGCTCGGAAGCGCGAAAATCGCCGCGCAGGAGCAGAAGAACCGGTGTGTTCTCTGCGATGGCGCGACGCGTATTATGGTGAAAAGCTCCCTGAGAACAGGCCGCGAAGGCATGGAAATTAATTGGAGGATGCGCCCCTTCGTCCGGCGGGGGCAGGTCGCGGAACTCTTGTTCGGGATCGTGCCCTTTTGGATTGAGAACGGTCAATCGAAAGGCATCCAGGTCATGGGAAGTCATGGCCTATGACCTCTCGGGCGGCCAGTGGCAGACACTAATGACCAAGGGACAAGGGACGGAAGAAGCACAAAGACCGAATGACGAAAAAGCCTTATGGCGATGTTCGTCATTTGATGATTCCTCATTCTTTCGCGCTTCGTCATTCGGATTTCGTCATTCTTCCTTTCGAGACTGAAACCGAAAGGACACAGATTTATTCGTCGATATCGCTAGGGGGCGGCGTTGCCGATTTCAAAAGCGTTCCATCCTGGTCTTCCTGGTCCAGAGGTTTGACTGGGATAGCGCGCCGGATTTCGACCGGTTTCTTATCCTGTGGTTGAACTGGAATTGCTTTTCTGATCTCTGGAGCGGATTCGGCCGTTTGAGTACCGGCCCCGCTTTCGCTGACATTCGCCGTTTTCACTGCGTTGTCTCCAGCTACGTTGTCGCGTTTTTGACCTGCGACTGTTTCAGTTGCTGGCTGCGGCGTAGGCTCAGGTTTCAGTGTTGGCTTAAGAGAATTGTAAGGATCCTTATCGGCTAATAATGTTGGACTTTTTACGGCGACTGGTGTGACCTCGCTCACGTCCACGGCCAACGCAGCCCGCGGCAAATCGCTCGAAGAAAAGAAGCGTGCGAGACGAGCGCGCGGCTCGCCGTGGATATTGCAAGGCTCGGTCGGAACCTGCGATTGCGTGGCAATCTCCATGTAAGTGGTGCGCCGCTGAACCGTATCGCCATTCGCGGTTTTGATGCCGTCATAACATTTGTCGGTGGCAAGCAAGCCGGATCTCGAACAAATCTCGACCTGCTTCAGTCCGCCTGACGCGGACGTGGGCTGCTTGATTTCTCGTGGTGGATTGTGCTCAGCCGCGGCATTCATGATGTCCACCCAAACGGGCAGCGCCAGCTCGCGTCCAAATGCGCCCCGATAGATCTTTTGCGGCTTATCGAAGCCTGCCCAAACGGCGCAGGTGAAATTGGAATCATATCCGGCAAACAGCGCGTCGGTAAAATCGTAGGCGGTGCCGGTTTTACCTGCGGCGGGAATTTTCTTCAGGCCAAATTGTGTGAAGGCAGCTTTTCCTGTCCCTGATTCAAGCGCGTCTGCGAGGCAGGAATGCACTTCGTACGCGGTTTCAGGTTTAGTTACGAGCTTCCTGATACTCTGCCGCTTCGCGTCCCAAACCAAAGTTCCATCCTTTTCCTCGATCCGCTCCAAAATGTGGGACACATTCGGTCGCCACCCGCCGTTTGGGAATATCGTGTATGCTAAGGCGAGCTCAGCCAAAGTGACTTCGCTGGTCCCGAGAAACGTGGCTGGATAAGGACGAAGCGGAGAATGAACGCCCGCCGCAGCGCAAAGCTGCAGCACCGTATCGATTCCTGCGTCCATGCCGATTCGGACGGTTGCGCCATTTTTTGATTTCGCCAGAGCCTGTCTGGCCGTCATCGCGCCTTCGTAAATATTGTCAGCGCTTTCGGGTCCCCATTCGCCCAGAATTCCCGTCGTGCCGCCGATCATCACTGCTCGGTTATCAAGTGGTGAGTCTTCTACCAGCGACCCGGGATACATTCCTTTTTCGAAAGCAGCAGCATAGACAAATGGCAACATCGCAGTTCCGGCAGGCCGGCGAGCTTGCAACGCCCGATCGTATTGGTTGTGCTCGAAATCGCGTCCACCAACTAGCACCAAAATATCGCCCGTTGCATTGTCGAGACCAATGATCGCGCCCTGAAGATACTCAGGTGCGGGCTGGTTAGATGTCGTGCCGTTTGTTTTCGCCTTCCGAAACGATGCCGCATACTGGGTGTAAGTCTGATGATTGTAATCAGGACGCTGCTCGACTCGTTCGAGATTCGTTCGCAAGGAATCTTCGGCAACCTTTTGAAGATCCACATCGATTGTCGTGTGAATGCGATAGCCCTCGTTGATTGCACGGTCCCATCCGACGGCTGCGATTACCTGCTGACGAATGTAATCGACGGCATAGGTCTGTCCCTGCGCGTTTTGTCGGCTGCCCACAACGATTTCCTGGCTTCGTGCGTTGGCGCATTGCTCGCGACTGATGAACCGCAGGTCGCGCATCCGATCGAGCGCATAGTCGCGCGCTTCGCGTGAGGTCGCGCGATCAGTCCACGGCGACAACCGGTTTGGGCTCTTGATCAGGCCCGCCAGC
Organism: Verrucomicrobiota bacterium; assembly: GCA_046731855.1. GTDB lineage: Bacteria > Verrucomicrobiota > Verrucomicrobiia > Chthoniobacterales > UBA10450 > Udaeobacter. The sequence goes on from JBKPLX010000144.1 coordinate 4,490, forward strand.
GTCGCGCATTCTGTCAGCGACATTTCGCGGGCTGGCTTGCCAAAGTACCCTCGTGACGCCGCTTCCGCTCCGTACAGGCCGGCGCCGAAATAGATCCGGTTTAGATACAACTCCATGATTTTCTGTTTGCTGAAGTTGTCTTCAATCCGTTGCGCCAGGAAAATCTCGAGCAGCTTGCGGCGGAACGTTTTTTGTTTCAGCGAAAAACTGTTTCGCGCCAGTTGCTGCGTAATGGTGCTGGCACCCTGGCGCACGTGGCCGGCCGTCAAATTTTTCAGCGCTGCGCGGATGATACCGAACAAGTCGTAGCCGTGATGCTGATAAAATTTTGCGTCCTCGACGGCGATGACCGCGTTAATGAGATCATGAGGCAACTGATCGTACGGCACCGTCTCGCGATTCTCGACATAGATTTGGCCGAAGATCTTGCCGTTGCGATCGAGGATCACGCTCGCTGATTCCATTTGTTCGAGCTTGCTCAGATCGAACGCTTTGGCCTGCGCTTTGAGATCCGCGGCAAGACTGGAAATGTAGACTGCTAAGCCAACGACGAGAATTGCAAGGATGGCAATGGGCACGTAAAACCACGGTCTCAAATACCAAGGTGGCCGAAAGCGATAGCCCGGTGGAGGCCTCAGATATGTGGCAGTCGGTCTCAAACTTTACGAAAGACTAGGTCGCCCAAGGTACGCGCCAAAGCCCAACGCTCAATGGCGAACGTCCAACGCCCAATTCAGAGCGCAAAGTTGAACGTTGAGCGTTGGGCGTGGAGCGTTGGGCATTGAACACGCAGAACGGAAATCTCGCGCTAATCAACCTGATCCAAGCCGAAATCGAAAAACACGGCCCGGTCTCGTTTGCCCGGTTCATGGAAGAGGCGCTTTATCATCCGCAGTACGGATACTATTCCTCTGGCCGCTGCGCGATTGGCCGGAAAGGCGATTATTTCACTAACGTCAGCATCGGCCCGCTTTTCGGGCAACTGATGATGGCACAATTCGCTGAGATCTGGGAGCAACTCGGTAAAATCGACAACTTTGTCATTGTCGAGCAGGGCGCGCACGATGGTCAGTTTGCACGCGACGTTCTCCATTCTGCCCAATCACGCGCGCCGGAATTCTTCGAAGCGTTGGGCTATCGAATAATCGAGCCATTTCCGATTTTGCGAGAGCGCCAATCGCAGATGCTGGAACCGTTCCGAAACAAGATTGAATGGCGCGATTCGCTTGAACCGTTCACCGGTGTCCATTTTTCAAACGAACTACTGGACGCCATGCCAGTACGCTTGATCAGCCGCGGCATGGAAAAGCTTGTCGACCTTCAAGATGACAGGTTTGTGTTCATTGAGCGCCCACTGTCAAACACGGCGTTCAATCAAGTTGCCCTGGATTGGATCGACAACCTGGCTGCCAACCTGAAGCGAGGTTACGTGATCGCCATCGATTACGGACATTGGGGCGATGAATTTCAGCGAGACATTCAGGTCCGCGCTCAGCATCAACACCTCGATTCGCCCTTCGAACAAATCGGTCACGCCGACATCACGATGCACGTCGATTGGAGAAGCATTGCCGGTCGCGCAGAGGGAAACGGCTTACGAGTGGCGGGATTCACCGACCAGCATCATTTCCTCACCGGCATCATCTCCGCTTGGCCGGATCTCGTGCAAGCCGATCGCAAGACCAAGCGCGCGCTTCAAACTTTGCTGCATCCCGAGATGCTCGGCCGCGCCTTTCAGGTACTCGCTCTTGCCAAAAATGTCGATTCGACCGCGCCCCCGCCAGCCGGGTTCAAATTCGCGTGCGAGCCGCATTCTGTGCTGGGACTCAGAAATCCGAATTAATGCATCAACTTTTCGTTTCCTTTGAAAACCCTTTGAAAACGCGGAACAGGAAAAAGAGCGAAGGAAACAATACTATCGCGCCGGCAACCACAGCATAGGTTAGCAGCCGCAGCGTGGTCTCGGGGGCAGCGGCGTTAAAAATGGTGATGTCGGGCGTAATCAGCCTTGGATATTGCGCCAAGCTCCAGCCGGTGAGGATCAACGTCACTTCGGCGATCGCGGCGAAACGCGCCACCACAAATCTGCGCAGCCAAAGGCTGGCCAATGCTGCGATCGCACAAACGAGCGTCGCCCCAATGAGGAGCGGTGCCCACCATTGCGTCAAGCCGTGATACATCTCGGGCGCGCCATGTTTTGAAGTAACGAAAACAACGAATGCGATGGGAAGGAGCGCGCCGCCGGAGCAAAGCGCTCGCAAGCGAAAATCGTTTTGCACATGATTCTCTGTACTGGGGTCGACGGTAAGATAAGTCGCCGCGAGAAAAGCAAAGAGCGCGAGCGCGAACAGACCACATGCGAACGCAAACGGCGTAAGCCACCCGGCAAAGAAACCGCTCACAACACGACCATCAGCGATGCGAAGCTGACCAGTGCTGAGCGCACCGAGGGCCACGCCCTGGATGAAAGGCGTAAAGAAACTGGCCGCGCCAAACAACAAGCTCCAGCCTTGTTTCACCTCGTGAGATTTGATGTCGTACTTCCGGAAAATAAATGCCGAACCGCGAAGGACGATTCCGATTAACATCAGAGTAAACGGAATATTGAGCGCCGTCATCATGGCGGCGAACGCCGGCGGAAAGGCGGTAAACAAAATGACGACGATAAGTATCAGCCATACGTGATCAGCCTCCCAGATTGGCCCTATTGCCCGTTCGATGGCGGCTCTTTGCGCGTCCGCGCGCGGCCCGGTCGCGAGCAAATCCCACACGCCGCCGCCGTAATCGGCCTCGCCGGTGACGGCATAAAAAATCAGCGCCACGAACATGAAACCAGCGACAATGAGCTCAAACATTTTTCGTGATCAATTCCGAAGCCGGCTCGTCGGTTTTCATAAACTGACGGCGCAACAAGTAAAGCAACGCCACTGAAAGGAAGATGTAGATGAGCGTGAAAATCGCGAAAGGAATCGCAATCTTCGGCATCGGAGTGACGGCTTCTTGTGTTCGCATCACGCCGTAAATGATCCAGGGCTGGCGTCCAAGTTCCGTCACCATCCAGCCCGCTTCGATTGCAACGAACCCGAGCGGCCCGGCCGCGACGATTGTGCGCAAGATCCATTTGCCGTCCGGAACTCCGCGATGTTTCCAAGCAAGCCAGCCAACCGCCATCGACAAAGCGATCAGCGCAAGTCCGCAGAGGATCATGAGATCGAACGACCAATGCACCAGACGCACGTTTGGCCAGTCGTTAGGCGCAAATTGATCCAGTCCGATGATCTTGCTGTTCGGATCGCGATTCACCAGAAGGCTGAGGCCGCGCGGAATGGTCAAAGCGTAACATGTGGTGTGTGATTGGTCGTCCGGAATGCCCCCGAGCCGCCAGGGTGCGCCGGTTTGTGTCTGGTAAAGGGCTTCCATGGCTGCGAGTTTGGCGGGTTGAAGTCTCGCGACCGAGCGCGCGCTGAAATCGCCGCTGATCAATTGGAAGGGAGCACTGATGCAGGCGAGCGCGAGCGCGATGCCCAATGCGTTGTGATGAAAAGCATTTCGGCGATCGCGCAAAAGGAAAAAGGCATGAATCGCAGCGACGGCAAATCCGGTCGCGATAAACGCAGCCAGAGTCATATGCAGAACTTCATGAGCGGCCGCCGGATTCAGCATCGCTGCGATCGGATCGATGTCAGTGATCTTGCCATTGACAATCTTGAAACCGGCCGGCGTGTTCATCCACGCGTTGGCCGTCACAACGAAGATGCCGGACGTAACTCCGCCCAGGACTACGAGCACGCCACAAAACCAATGCACCAGGGGCGGCAGACGCTTCCATCCCATCAAATACAAGCCAAGGAAAATCGCTTCGGTGAAAAACGCGAAACCCTCGAGCGAAAACGGCATCCCGATGATCGCGCCCGATTTTTCCATGAAGCCTGGCCACAGCAGACCGAGCTCAAACGAGAGCACTGTTCCTGACACAGCTCCGACGGCGAAAAGAATGGCTGCACCGCGCGACCATCGTTTTGCCAGCTCCAAAAAAACCGCTCGACCGGTGCGAAGATAAAGCGCTTCGGAGATCACCATCAAAACGGGCAGGCTAATTCCAATAGCGGCAAATACGATGTGAAACGCCAGGGACATCCCCATCTGCGAGCGGGCAAAAACGAGATCACTCACCGAAACCTTCGAATTCGATTCAACGTAGCAGTGCGCGTAACCCGCGATCAACGGCATTTCGCGGATGCAACCAGAGTTGTTACTCGCGTCGCGCTCTTTGAGCGTGTTTCAATGGAGCGCGGCCGCTCACTAGAAGAGCATGTCGATCCAGCGGAAGTAAATTTTTCGAGGAACGCGCGGATGCTAGGACGGCTCTGCCACCGTTCGGCGCGAGGAATTGTCACAAAATTGTAACTTGCCATCCGGACCGGCTACCAAATTGAATGTTCGTGGATTTGGCTTGCGTCGCGCACCGCCAGTCCAGATGATGACGAACAGAGCTCGACTGGCCAATCGATTTTCTACCACCGCGCGGTTGGTCCGCAGCTGCAAGCGGCGGAGGAAATTATGAAAACTGCTAATCGCTGGACGATTGCGATCGCAGGAATATTTCTCCAGATCGCCCTCGGCGCTGTGTATGCCTGGAGTGTTTTCCGCGTGCCGTTGTCGAAGCAATTTGGTTGGAGCATCTCGGAGGTCACGCTCACCTTTACTATCAGCATCTTCGTGCTCGGCTTCGCCGCGTTCTTCGGCGGGTTATGGATGGCGCGGAAAGGTCCGCGAATTGTAGCTTTGACCGGCGCGGTGCTTTATGGGCTGGGCGTCTTTCTGGCGAGCTTTTCAGCGAATAAGCTCTGGTGGCTGTATCTTAGTTACGGCTTCATCGGCGGTCTTGGATTAGGTCTTGGCTACATTGTTCCAGTAGCAGTGCTGGTGAAATGGTTTCCTGACAAGCGTGGCCTTATCACAGGAATTGCGGTTGGCGGTTTCGGCGCTGGCGCGCTGATCACGGCGCCGGTCGCGACACGGCTGATTCAATCCGTCGGCGTCTTAAGTACCTTTGCGTACCTCGGCATCGCCTACTTAATCATCGCGATCATCGCGGCGCTGTTCATGCAAAACCCGCCGGAAGGCTACCAGCCGCCGGGATGGACTCCAACTGCGAAAGAAACCGCCCAACGTGCCACGCATGACTTCGTCTTGGGCGAAGCGCTGAAGCGCTGGCAGTGGTGGGCGCTTTGGCTGATCCTGTTTTTGAACACTTCCGCCGGCATTTCGGTGATTTCGCAGGAAGGGCCACTGTTTCAGGAGCTCACTGGCGTTACTGCGTTGGTCGCCGGCGGCATGGTAGGAATCGCCAGCTTGGGGAACGGCGTCGGTCGCGTATTTTGGGCGTGGGTCTCCGACTTGATAACGCGCCGCGCGACATTCGCCGTCATGTTCATTCTTCAAGTCCTACTCTTTTGGTTCCTGTCGAGGATTACCTCGTCGTCGATAATGACAATCGTCGCTTTTGTTATCCTGATGTGTTACGGCGGCGGGTTCGGCACGATGCCGGCCTTCACCGCAGACTACTTCGGGCCGAAGAATGTAGGACCCATTTATGGTTTGATGCTAACAGCTTGGAGCTTCGCCAGTGTGTTCGGGCCGCTCTACATCGCGCGCATGCGTGAGATGACCGGTAACTACGCCGGCGCGCTGCATGTGATCGCAGTCGTCATGCTCGTTTCCATTTTGTTGCCAATCATTGTCAGACCGCCACAACGTGAACAATCAGTGTGAATAGCCGACGGCGTTCGTTTTCGCTGGCTTGGCTCGCTAAGCCATGACATTTTCAAGCGACTGAAATTCGCGCCAGCCGCGAAGAAATGGATAAAGATCATGTTCGCGCTGTTTTCGAAATGGCCGCTCGTTAGGCAAATTCGCGAGCGCAAAGACGGCACCGGACTTGAGTCCATGTCGGACAAGACACGCGCGATGCATGCGCGTATCGATGACGCAAAAATCGCGCGCTCTATTTGCCCGTATTGCGGCGTCGGATGCGGACAGCTGATTTATCACAGGGATGGGAAACTGATTTCTATCGAAGGTGATTCGGAGTCGCCGATTAGTCAGGGAAACCTTTGTCCGAAAGGCGCAGCGTCCTATCAATTGCTTACGCATTCCCGGCGCGAGACGAAAATGAAATATCGCGCACCGTGCGCGAAGGAATGGACGGAGATTTCGTTAGACCAGGCGATGGACATGGTTGCAGATCGAGTTTGGGAATCGCGCAAGCGCACATTCGTCAGGCAGGTCGACGGATCAACCGTCAATCATACCACCGCTATCTGTCATCTTGGCGGCGCAACCCTTGATAACGAAGAAAATTATCTAATCAAAAAACTGTTCACTGGAGGCCTGGGCATGGTCTGTGTGTCCAACCAGGCCCGGATATGACATAGCAGCACGGTGCCCGGTCTGGGCACCTCATTTGGCCGGGGCGGAGCTACGACCGCGCAGCAAGATCTGGCCAACGCAGATTGTATTTTGATCGAAGGCTCTTCCATGGCCGAGGCGCATCCGGTCGGTTTTCGCTGGGTAATGAAAGCCAAGGAGCATGGCGCCACCATCATCCATGTGGATCCACGTTTTTCGCGGACGAGCGCGCTGGCCGACATTTGGGTGCCAATCCGCGCGGGCACAGACATTGTGTTTCTCGGCGGACTCATCAGGCATTTGATTGAACACAACCTCTACTTTCATGAGTACGTCGTTCATTACACCAATGCCTCTTGCATTTTGTCTGACGAATACCGCGACCCGGAAGACAGCGGCGACGGGTACTTCTCCGGTTGGAATCCAGAGAAGCGCGCTTATGAAGGCGACAGTTGGGTTTACAAAGGCGGCGACCTGAGTCGGCCACAGCGCGATCGTACGTTGCAAGATCCGCAATGTGTTTTTCAGAAATTAAAACGGCATTTCTCTCGCTACACGCCGGAGATGGTGCAGAAAATCTGCGGCATTCCGCCCGACCTTTTTCACAAAGTCGCGCATTGTCTCGCCGCTGCATCTGGCCCGGAGAGGACCGCCGCGGTTTGCTACGCAGTCGGCTGGACGCAGCATTCCAAGGGAGTGCAGATCATTCGAACGGCTGCGATTTTGCAATTGCTACTTGGAAATATCGGCCGGCCCGGTGGCGGAATTCTCGCCTTGCGCGGTCATGCCTCAATTCAAGGCTCCACTGATATTCCGACACTGTACGACATTCTGCCCGGCTATCTCACGATGCCGCGTAAAGGCGATGAGACTCTTCAGCGCTATCTGGATAACTACACCAAAAAAACCGGGCTCTGGTCGAATTATCCCAAATATCTCGTCAGTACGCTCAAAGCTTACTATGGGAAAAACGCGACAGCAGAAAACGATTTCGGTTATGGCTTTCTTCCGAAACTCACCGGCAACCATTCCTTCTTCGAATATCTCTACGACATGCTCGACGGAAAAATGGAAGGCATGTTTCTCATCGGGCAAAATCCCGCCGTCGGTGCGCCGAACTCGCAACTCCAGCGAAAAGCGCTATCGAAATTGAAATGGCTGGTCGTGCGCGAGATGGTCGAGATTGAATCATCAAATTTCTGGCGGGAATCGCCTGAAGTGGAGCGCGGTGAATTGAAGCCCGAGGACATCGAGACTGAGGTGTTCTTTTTCCCTGTAGCCGGACATGCCGAAAAGGAAGGCGCCTTCACGAATACGCAACGTCTTTTACAGTGGCGCGAAAAAGCAGTGGACCCTCCGGACGACGCGCGTTCGGACGCATGGTTTGTACATCAACTCGCATTGCGTCTGATCGCCAAAGCAAAACAATCAGGCGACCCGGTCGATGAGCCGTTGCGGGCGCTTGATTGGTGGTATCCAGAAGATGAGCTCGGCGATCCGAAAATGGAAGCCGTGCTCGCAGAGATCAACGGCTGGCAAACCGCCCCTCTAGCCGCAAGCGCCAACCGCGGCGGGACCGACGGCGTTCTCTTCGGCGGCATTGACCGCCACGGGAATCCGCATCACGGCCCACAGGTCAATCGCTTCGCCGAATTGAAAGCTGACGGATCCACTGCATGCGGCGCCTGGATTTACTCCGGTGTGTTTGGTCGCGATGGTGTGAACAAGGCGAACTCACGGAAGTCACGGGATTATCTTGGTCACGGCTGGGGCTTCAGCTGGCCGAGCGATCGCCGGATCATTTATAATCGCGCCAGCGCGCGGCCGGACGGCCGTCCCTGGAGCGAACGGAAAAAATTGATCTGGTGGGACTCCGAAAAATGGACCGGCATCGATGTTGCCGGATTTGTACAAGGGAAACCTCCCGACTACGAGCCCGAGGTGGGCGCCGAAGGTCTTGATGCAATTCCGGGCGATGCGCCATTTATCCTGCACGAGGACGGCTTGGGCTGGATCTACGTGCCAAAGGGTTTGAAGGACGGCCCGTTTCCGACTCATTACGAGCCGCTCGAGTCGCCCGTATCAAATGAACTTTATACGCGCGATACCAATCCACCAGAGTATTGGTTTGCGCACAGCGAAAATCGGTTCGCGCCCCCTGGCGATTCCAGATTTCCATTCGTGCTGACCACGTATCGCCTGACCGAACATCATACGGCTGGCGGTATGTCGCGCTTTCTCAGTCATCTCGCGGAATTACAGCCGGAGATGTTCGCCGAAGTTTCGCCCGAGCTCGCGCGCGAGCTTAAGATCCGCAACGGCGATTATGTGTGCATTGTTACTTTACGCGCAGCGATTGAAGCGCGTGCACTTGTTAGTCGACGCATTCGGCCGTTGCATCTCAATGGAAAAACACTGCACCAAGTCGCAATTCCTTATCATTACGGAACAGCCGGTCTGGTGCGTGGCGGTGCAGCTAATGATCTTCTCACGATCTCCGGCGAACCAAATGTCACGATCATGGAAGCCAAGGCCTGCATCTGCAACATCGTGCCAGGGCGTCTGCCGCGTGGACGCGCGTTCGCCGAGTTCCTAAACAAATACGCACCCAAAACAGGCCCGCCCGTTCTACATCCGGAGGAACCGTGGCGCCGCGTGGCTGCGCGCGGCGGGGGTCTCGCGATGGAAGGAAAAGAATGAAGGGCGCCAGGAATGGTAAGGCGCGACCGCAGGGAATTATGCTGGAGCGCTTCATGTCATCGCAGCCGTGATAGCGGTTTCCAGCGTGCTGCCAATCATCGTTAGGCCGCCACGATGTAGGAAAACAGTGTGAACATTCAACCGCGTTTGTTTTTTGCTGGCTTAGCTGGCTGCACTATGAGACTTTCAAGCGACTGAAGTTCTCCTCGGCTGCGAAGAACTGAATTGCGAACATGTGCGCGCTGCTTTCGAAATGGCCGCTCGTAAGGCAAATTCGCGAGCGCAAAGATGGCACCGGCGTGGAGTCGATGTCGGAAAAAACGCACGCAATGCGAGCGAGAACGGATAATGCGCAGGTTGCCCGCTCTATCTGCCCATATTGTGGCGTCGGCTGCGGGCAGCTGATTTATCACAGGGATGGGAAACTGATTTCGATCGAAGGGGACCCGGAGTCGCCGATCAGTCAGGGAAACCTTTGTCCGAAAGGCGCCGCATCCTACCAGTTGCTTAAACATTCCCGACGGGAAACGAAGATGAAATACCGCGCGCCGCGCGCAAAGGAATGGACTGAAATGTCGCTCGATCGCGCGATGGACATGGTGGCTGAGCGCGTTTGGGAATCGCGCAAACGCACGTTCGTGCATAAGCAGAATGGACACGCGATCAATCACACGACCGCGATCTGCCATCTCGGTGGCGCCACGCTCGATAACGAAGAAAATTATCTCATTCGAAAACTATTCACTCTCGGCCTGGGGATGGTATGCATATCCAACCAGGCGCGTATATGACATAGCAGCACGGTGCCCGGTCTGGGCACCTCCTTCGGCCGGGGCGGAGCTACGACTGCGCAACAAGATCTCGCTAACGCCGATTGCATTTTAATCGAAGGCTCGTCCATGGCCGAATGTCACCCGGTCGGTTTCCGATGGGTGATGAAAGCAAAGGAGCGCGGCGCGACCATCATTCATGTCGATCCAAGATTTTCGCGCACGAGCGCGCTGGCAGACATCTGGGTGCCGATCCGCGCCGGCGGCGACATTGCGTTTCTTGGTGGGCTCATCAGGCACATTATCGAGAACAATCTTTTCTTCCGCGATTACGTCGTGCACTTCACGAATGCGTCCTGCATTCTGCGCGAAGATTTTCGGGACGCGGAAGAAGGCGCGACCGGCCTTTTCTCCGGCTGGAATGACGCGCAATGCGGCTACGATAGGAAGACCTGGCTCTACGAAGGTCACCCGAATCTCAGTTTTCCGGAGCGCGATCTGACTCTACAACATCCGCGATGCGTTTTCCAAACTCTGCGCCGCCA
>JBKPLX010000145.1:0-4580 GCA_046731855.1 Verrucomicrobiota bacterium
AGTCCGCTGACGCCGTAAACTTTCGTTAAACTGCTGGTCACCACGAACTCTGGCCCGAGATGAAATGACGTACGCGGCGTTCGCTGATAAACCGCATCGAGATAAACTTCATCCACCAGGACGAGCGCTCCAACGCTGCACGCGATGTCGCCGATTTCCCGCAGAACCCAATTCGGTGTAAGCGCGCTTGTTGGATTGTGTAAATTCGTAATCACGATGAGTCTTGTCCTTGGCGTGATGCAAGCGCGAACCGCCTTTGGATCTACAGCCCAACCGGTTTCTTCCGTTCGCGGAAAGCGTTTCACGTCAGCGTGAAGATATCGGGCGACATCGAGAATCGGTCCGTACCCTGGATACTCGATTAAGACTTCGTCGCCCGGCTCGATAATCGTAGCCATGGCAAGGTGATTCGCCATGGACGTACCCGCAGCTTCCACAACGCAGTCGGGGTCAACACCGTGATGTATAGCGATCGCTTTTTGTAAAGGCGGATGGCCATACCCGTCGTCGTTGCCATTGATTTCGAGTGTCTCCAGCTCGACTGGCAGTTCGCGGAGGGGAAACGGCGCTACGCCACTCGTTGCGAGGTTGAACCGCGCACGGCTTTGTGTCTTTGACCAATGCATGTAGTCGGATTGCTTGTGTGTCATGAATCTGCTCGTCTGAATTTCCTCCAATAATAGTAAACCGGGAGCGCGGCCAGCATGATACCCAAAGCGATTGCGCTATTCGGCGGCGAAGCGACGATAGCGCTTCCGACAATTCCAACACAGGACAAAACAAAAAGAATCGTCGTGAACGGATGGCCAGGTACATGATAGGTCACTGTGTCTGATCCGATCCGACGCCGGCGCAAAACGAACAGCGACGCAGCTGTCATCGCGAAAAAAATAAAATCGACGGTCACTTCAAAGTTCAAGATTTGACCATATGTCCCGGAACACGCGATGACGATTGCCGCCACACCCTGTAGCATGATCGCGACTACTGGCGCTCGCGAGCGTTGAGAAAGCTTGCCAACGCTTGCGAAGAAAACTCCGTCGCGCGCCATGGCGTAATACACCCGCGGACCGGTTAGCATGCTTTGGCTTAGGAATCCGAGCGTCGAGATCGCGACTCCGGCGGCAATCCATTGCGCGCCACGTGAACCAAGCGCCGCTCGCATGACATCGGACGCCGGAGTTGCCGTTGCATCCAGACCGGCTGGACCGAGCACTCGGAGGCACACGAAATTAACGGCAAGATAAAGGATCACAACGCCAGCAACGCCCATTAGCAGTCCACGCGATAAATCACGGCGCGCATCACGCATTTCACCTGCTACAAAGGTCGAGGTCTGCCAACCGCCATAAGCAAACGCAATGGGAACCATCGCCGACCCAATGCTTGCCAAAACTCCAAGAGAAAACGGAGAGGCAAGCGATGGCTCGGATTGGGTTGAGCTGCCACCTAGCGCGAACCCGAAGAGCACGAGTCCGGCGATGGCCGCGATCCTTAACAACATGAAAACGCTCTGCACATTGCTGCCGGCGCGCGCGCCAAAACAGTTAATGCCAGTTAGTCCGAGCAGCACCGCAGTTGCGATCACGCTATTGTTCCAAGCAACTCCGGTAAGCGCACGAAAGTAGGATGAGAAAATAACTGCTACTGCTGCCATGCCACCGGTCTGCGTCACCAGAAGGAGTCCCCAGCCATACACAAACGCCACCGCGGGATGGTATGCCTCCCGAAGATAGACATATTGGCCGCCCTCTGCGGCGGGCAAACGAGTAGCCAGTTCAGCCCAGATAAACGCACCGTACATTGCAAAGAGGCCGCCGATTACCCAAACGCCAAGGATTAGAAACGGCGTGTGAACGCGATGCGCTACCTCGGACGGATTAGCGAAAATTCCTGCACCCACGATACCACCCATGACAATCATGGTGGCATCGAACAACCCAAGCTGACGGCGAGGCTTTAACGCGTCCGATTTTGTCATTCCGAGCGAGCTCTCACCAACTATCTTGCAATGTCATTCTGAGCGAAGCGAAGAATCTCTGATCATTTCTGGATCGACCGCTTACGGAAACAACCAGAGATGTTTCGCTTCGCTCAACATGACAAGGCGCTTTTTCGAAGTGTGCTAAGAAAAATCATCTCACCTTTCTTCAGCAGTCAGTTTGTAGATTTTGAATTCTGGAGTCGCCTCCACCAGCGTCGCGGTTTCGCTGAGATGCTGTGTTAATTCAGGATAAGCGTTTAGCCACCAAAATGTGCTCGTGGTAAAGACAAAATGCGTTGCCCCCTGGCGATGCAGTCGCTCTAGGTCGGCAATTGCCTGCTGGCTGTTCTTTGGATTGCCGCCGTAAATTCCCCTTTGCTCGAGAAAGTGCCAACCTTTCCGTTTGGCATAATAAAATATTGTTGGGTTGCCCATATCCGCGGCGACGATCAATGCATCAGGCGCTGTAATTTTACCAAGTTCCAACCCGGCATCGCGGTGTTGTGCGGCTGATGATTCGTAAAGCGGTCGCATGTAAAAGCCGGCCAGAATTGCAAACGAACCTGCAAGCAAGATCGACAAGATCACAGCTGCAACGCGCGAAGAAATTTTCGATCCAAAAAAAGCGCATGCAGCGCCGGCAAATGCTGCAGTAATTGGCACGAAAGGCAGTTGGTACCATGGATGGCGATTGCCATAGCCGACTGATACAACAAACAAAACCATGCCAGCCAGCCACCAATCAAAAAGACAGCCGTATTTTCCGCGCGGCGCAACGAACAAACCGATCAGCGCCATAATCGCCAGAAGTGGTGTGAGGCTTGACGTCGCGGTCTGTTGCGCGATCTCCCAGTACCACGAAAGAGTTTCCAGCCGGGTTCCACCGGCACCAAAGAAATGATGGGGATAAAATCTCTCGGCGATTTGATATGCGTGCCAATACCAAAAGACCGATGGTAAGATGGCGATCGCGATGAACAGCGGCATGCCGCGATACATTGTAGGGCGTTTCTGTGAAACGCCTGTCGTCTGACACAGACGCCCTACAAAGATATACGCTAGCGGCAGTGCGATCACTATGCTCGTGGCCTTGATTAAGATCGACAGGCAAATCGCAATCGCAGACAGATAAAACGGCCCTGGCTTTGGATCGCGAACCCAACGTAGAAAAAAATACAGCCCGATGATTCCCAGGCTAAGCGACGGCACATCGGGCATGAAAGAACGACCGGCAAAGACGTTCAGCGGCGCAAAAGCGTAGAAAAACGTAGCCCAAATCGCAGCCACGTCCGAGCGGCGTCCTACCGATTCCATATGGCCCTGCCACGCATCGCTCACCAGCAAAAAGAAAAATGGGAGCGAAGCAGCGAAGAAAATCACAGACTGGCTGCGTCCGATCCATTCGTGAATGCCGGCGAATTTGTAACAGATCGCCGCAAGAAAAGGCAGAATGGGGAACTCTGTTCCCACGTACCCGGCTGAGCCGCCGGCCCAGTCAATCTGAGGATATCCGAAACGAAAGCCGTATTCGAAAAAGTTACGCGCAATCGCTGCGACGTCGCTTTGTCTCCAACTCCAATGATCGACATAAGGCTGATCGATCCAGACAAGCCTCACTCCAACAGCCAGAAGCCATAAAGCTATCGCGGCCTTTGTCACGCCGCGCGCAGGGAGCGATCCTTCTCTCCCCTTGCGCAAGGGAAGACGATCCAGGTGAGAGGTTTCCACCATACCGCAACAATGAAAACGAACCCTCACCCAACCCTCCCTCTTTTGAAAGGGAGAGGCAAAAAACAGGTATTAGCGCAGCGCTTTACCTATACCGTTACGGAATGCGTTCTGGTAGACGCATCGATCAAAGCGCCTTGACAGTTGCTGTAAAGTCAATCGTGTAGGGAATCTCTAATTGCGGAGAAGGAGGTTAGCATGAAATCGACGGCTCTCGTTCCTCGACCGAGATTTGGCTCTGCCGCCAGCGCAGGTTTATTCGCTCTCGCATTATTCATCACCCTCGGGATCGGCGTCGTGCGTGCGCAGAACGAACCAATTCTTGTGCCTGACGCCGTTGATTATCAGAAGCTGCTCCCCGTTTTGCCGGATCCGCCGCAAGGCTGGGCCGCGGATAAAGCGGAAGGTTCGACAGAAGACGTCGGCGGATTCAGGATCACGAACGTGCATCGCGATTATCACAAGGGCGAGGGCGATAAAGTTCCGACCGCGGCGATCAGCATACTCGATTCCGTAGCCAATCCGGACTATGTAAACGCCACGACGGCTGCCTGGAACAACAACAACGAAACCAGCGAAGGTTACGGCAAGTCTGTCACCATCGATGGCAATCCGGGTTTTGAAGCGTTCGAGAAAGAAAGCAAGCACTCCACTCTCTGGGTCATGATCGCCAATCGCTACTTCGTCCAGATCGAGTTACAGGATCAGGACCCGAAGGAATTGCAGGAGTGGGTCAAACGCGTCGATCTGAAGAAACTAGCGGCGATCAAATAGCCGTGATCTGTGAACCGTGATCAGTGATCGGCCCGCATGCGGCAATTAACCGTTCCACCAACTGTTCACTGATTACAGATCACCGATCACTTCT
>JBKPLX010000146.1:0-6003 GCA_046731855.1 Verrucomicrobiota bacterium
AATGTGAAACGTCGCCTGCCGGCGGCGGTGCGGTTGAACCGTTTGTTGAAACACCCGGAGCGATTGCTGGTGACCGTTCTGCTGTTCACCAACGCGGCGGACATACTCGGTCTGCTCCTGCTGACGCACGAGTTAGTCCGATCATGGGGCTATGCCGGCTATTTTATCTCTCTGGCGATTGCGCTTCCCGTTTATTTGTTTCTGCTGTCTGTTCTCCCCAAATCGCTTTTCCGCCGATTTCCCTTTCGCGCTCTCGCTCAGCTGGCGGGTGTGCTGGAACTCGCGTCCCTCTTGTTATCGCCGTTGGTCGAACTCGGAGCGCGCTTTGGAAAACTAATCCTGCCGAGTCGCGCCGCCAAACGGGCTCGTCTTTTTGCGGGGCGCGAGGACCTGAAACAGATCACCGCACAAAGCGAACTGGAGGGCTCCCTGACTCCCACGGAACGCTCGATGATTCATAACGTGGTGGACTTTCGCGGCGTCAAGGTGCGCGACATGATGCTGCCTTCGGCAAAAGTCGTTGCGTTAGCGCCAAGCGCGTCTCCGCGGGAAGCAGTCAATCTCAGCGCGTCTTCGGGCCTCGATCGTCTGCCTGTGATCACACCAGGAGGACAACCTGCTGGATTGGTTAACGTCCTCGATATCCTGCTCGACCAGAATGGAAGCAAGCCGCTCGAGAATTATGTCCGGCGCATTGTAACAACTAATGAGGAGGAATCCGCTTATCGGGTTGTACAGCAGTTGCGCGCTGCTCGACTCGGCCTTGCTGCCGTTTTGGATCGAAGGAAAAAGTTTTGCGGGATTGTAACTATTGAGGATTTGGTTCGGTGTCTCGTTTCCTCAAGCGAGTCCCGGGCGTGAGTGATTCTACAAATGCTGTAGCCACCGGCCGGTCGATCTCGTCGCTGGTTTTGATACTAGGAAGACGGCAGGAGCGCGCTCCTCAAGCGCCCTCAGTGGGCTGGCAACCTCCGCCAAGGCTCCGGCGGACTCGAGACCGCCATCCCTTCGCTCTCACTCCAGGGGCACAGTTTCCTGTTCGCCATCTAGGATTCGCGCGGCAGCAAGGAGCGCAACGTGTGAAAATGCCTGTGGAAAATTTCCCAGCTGCCGTTTCTCGCGCGGATCGTACTCCTCGGAGAGAATTCCCAGATCGTTTCGCAGATCAAGCAAGCGCTCGAACAATTCGCGCGCTTCCCTCTTTCGACCAAGGAGGTGCCAGCAAGCAACCAGCCAGAAAGAGCACGGCACAAAAACACCTTCGCGCCCCGGTAATCCGTCCACACCGCATTCCTGGGGCCGGTAACGCAACACCAAGCCGTCTTCCATCAGCTCGCGCTCGATCGCCTCGACCGTATTGCGAACACGCTCGTCTGTCGCAGGCAGAAAGCCGACGAGAGGCATCGTCAGCAGGCTGGCGTCCAACGCATCGGAACCATAAAACTGGGTGAACGCCTTTCTTTTTGAATTGTAACCGCGCTCGCAAACTTCTGCCCGAATTTGCTCTCTAACTTTTCGCCAGCGGGCATGATGTTCGCCGGCTGCGCATCCGCATTCTTCAACAAGTTTCACAGCGCAATCAAACGCCACCCACGCCATCATTTTCGAGTGCGTGAAATTTTTCCGGCCGCCGCGCACCTCCCAAATTCCTTCATCCGGTTTCTGCCAGTTGGATTCCAAAAATTTCATCAAATGCACCATCAAGGCCCAATCAGGCTCTTGCATTTTGATCCCAGCGCGGTCGGCTTCGAACATTGTCGCCAGTACCTCGCCGTACACATCAAGCTGAAATTGCGTCGACGCAGCATTTCCGATACGTACCGGCACAGACTTTTCGTAGCCTGAAAGCCAGGGAATTTCGACTTCAGTGAGCCGACGCTCGCCGCTAACGCCGTACATGATCTGCATCTGGGCAGGGCTTCCAGCGACAGCTCGCAACAACCACTCACGCCATCCTTTAGCCTCCTGGCGATAACCGGCGCGCAGCAGCGAAAGCAAAGCGAACGTAGCATCTCGAAGCCAGCAGTAGCGATAGTCCCAGTTGCGTGGTCCTCCTATTTGTTCCGGTAACGATGTCGTAGCCGCAGCGACCAGGCCGCCCGTCGGCGCGTAGGTCAATCCCTTGAGCACGATTAGCGAGCGCATCACTGCGTCGCGCCATTTCCCCTGGCCTCGAAATTGATTACACCATTCTCGCCAATATTTCTCCGTGTCATGCAAAGCATGCTCGTAGTGGATCGCCCTTGGCGGATTCTTGTGTGAAGCGAACCACGTGAGCACGAACGGAACCCTCTCGCCTTCGCTAACCGTAAACTCCGCAGCTGTGGTCAGGTCTTTCCCGTGCGTCTCAATTGGCGTTCGCAAGATCAAACCATCCGGTCCCGCGATTGCTTCCAGTCCACCATTCCGGGTGCGCACCCATGGCACGATCTGCCCGTAATCAAACCGGATAACCAATTCCATCTGCATCGACACTTTGCCGCGCAACCCTTCCACGATCCGGACGATGTCTGGATTCTCGCCGCGCGGGGGCATGAAATCGATGAGGCGCACGACGCCGCTCTTCGTTTCGATTTCCGTTTCCAAGATCAGCGAGTCACCACGGTAACGGCGGCGGGTTTCTACGACTTCTTCCTCCGGGAAAAACCGCCAGTGTCCGTTTCTTGTTTCGCCCAGAAGCGAGGCGAAACACGCGGGCGAATCGAACCGCGGAAGACAAAGCCAATCAACACATCCGTCCCGACTAACCAAAGCAGCGGTTTGCGTATCGCTGAGGAAGGCATAGTCCTCGATTTTTGTGAGCTCCTTCGCCACTTGTTTCTTCCTCTTCCTCTTATTCTTAATCTTGATCGACCCGCCCGGAGTCCGCGAGCCTCGCAATCCCATCACGTGTTAATCGAAACACCGTCCATTCGTGCATTGGCTTGGCGCCAAGCGCGCGATAAAAGTTGATGGCCGATTCGTTCCAATTGAGGACAGCCCATTCCATTCGGCCGCACTCCCGCTCCCGCGCGATCTTCGCAAGCTCGATCAGCAACGCGCGTCCATAACCTTTGCCGCGCTTGTCCGGATTCACGAACAAGTCTTCAAGGTAAAGCCCGGCTCGCCCAAGCCAGGTTGAAAAGTTATAAAAATAAACTGCGAACCCGACTGGCGATTCCCCTTCAAACGCGAGGAGCACCTCCGCCGCCGGGCGTTCCCCGAATAAAACATCGACAAGTTGTTCCTCCGTCGCGGTCACCTCGTTCGGTGCGCGCTCGTACGTCGCCAAATCACGAATCAATTGCAAAATGACCGGCACGTCTTCCACGTGCGCCCGACGAATTTGAAAATCCTGCCGTGTTTTCATTCCTGTGCTGACTGTCGATGACACGCGGATCGACGCAACTGAGGCACGTTTCTACGGTCATCCATAATCTTTTTTCCAAAGAAGAAGCAAAAAAACTCGACATTCCCTTTACGGGCCATCTAGCATCGGCACCCTCCACTGGCAGCTCATGAGAAAGCAGATAGCGCCTTCAGCTAAGGCGTACCTAATTCGAGGCGGGTTTCACCTGTTTTTGCTAGTTAGCGTATCTACGATTCCATTTGCATTGGGCCAGTGGCAAGCCCGTGGGCATAGAACTCTAAGGTTCGCCGAGCGTGTAGCTTACCAGCGAGCCATCGAAGAAGTTTACTGGCGTCATCGCATCTGGCCAAAGGAGCGCCCTGATTCAAAGCCATCGCTCGATGCCGTAATGCCACAGTGGGAGGTGGAAAAGAAAGTAACAGATTACCTGCGCAAATCACAGGCGCTCCAGGATTGCTGGCAACGGCCAATAACTGCAAAGCAGTTACAGGCTGAGATGGACCGCATGTCAAAGCACACCAAACAATCGGAGGTATTGCGCGAGCTCTTTGAAGCGCTCGGGAACGATCCTTTTGTTATTGCTGAGTGTCTGGCACGACCCGCACTTGCTGAACGCTTGCTTACGAATGGGTATTCCGACGATCAACGAATTCACGGCGAATTAAAGCAACGTGCGGAGGCGGACCTCCGTGCGCACCCCACAATCGAACAGATGAAACAGCTCACTGGGAAGTACAGCGAGATCGAACTGGTTAAAGGCGATAGCTCTCATGACGCAGTTAGTCATAGTACTGAGCATGGAGTGAACATAAGTAGCGGCATGTGGGATGAAACCGTCCAAAGACTGACGGCGTTGTTCGGCAATCGTCCTCTAGAGACAGCGCCGAAAGCGTTCGAAACTGCGAACGGCGCACCGATAATACAGATTAGAAACTGGAGTATTGGGCGCGTTGCAAGAAGACGACACCCGCTACTACGCGACAGCGGTACTCGCGAAAGGGGAAGACCGACTGAAGCTCGCAACGGTTATGTGGCTCAAGGAGCCATTACAATCCTGGCTAGCAAGAGCAGAGAAGATACTGCGCACAATCCGGACCGACACCAACGCCTAGTCCGACGGCAACACCTAGCTCAACACCAAGACCTACACGTACACCGAGACCACGCCCCAGTCCGCCGCCTCGCCTTAAATTCGAGCTGAAGTGATCCTCGATTTTGAATCACAGTTATGAAAGAGCGCACTAACCCAAGCATGAAAACGCATCTCATTCGAGGCGCGACTTATCTGCTTGTGCTAATCGCGATCTGCGTGATCCCATTCGCGCTCGGACAGCGAAGCACGTCCTGGAACACGGCGCAGCTTCCCCCTACTTCTAGCGATAGTGGTCGCGGCGCCCTGGCATTTCCGAACCTCCCTGCGGACTTCCCCCTATGGGATCAGTACAACAGCCCAGCTACAGAACCGCCTGTCAACATCGGCTCGCAAGATTTCGAGCCAGCATCTGACACGTTGGACGATCAGGCTGCAGACGACTTCGTATTCACCTATCCTTTTAACAATTGCATCACAGCAGTGCGTGTGATGGGTGAATATTCTGAAGGAGGCGGCCCTGCGTCGTCGTTCAACGTTTACTTTTACGCCAATGACGTGGGCGACCTGCCTGGCACACTCATTGCCGCGTTCTTTAACCTGCCCTATACGGGAACACGGCCTGAATTTGTGATCAACTTGCCAAACCCGTTCTGCATGGGACGGGGAACCTATTGGGTTTCCGTGCAGGCCCGGCAAGATCTAAATCCAAATGGTCAGTGGTACTGGCACAATCGGACCGTCCAATCGAATGCCGGCGCTAGCTGGGAGAACCCGGGTGATGGCTATGGCACCGGCTGTATCACCTGGAACCGGAAGAACGAATGCATGCCGGATCAAGTATGGCCGGACCAGGTTTTCCAAATTCTCGGTTTCACTGAAGGGAATCCACCTACGCCTCGGCCGAGACCGACGCCGCGGCCCCGCCCCATGCGTCCTCGTCCTTAACTCTAGCCTGAGTTGAAATTCCTTGAACGATGGAGATTCAATCGCTCCTATCTGGACGACGTCAGCGCTTGACCGATTCGATTCAGCCCCTCGGCGAACATTTCCGTGTTCACGCCCATACCGATACGAAAATAGTCAGGCATTTCGAAAAAACGACCGGGAACGGCTGAAGTATCAAACTCTGCGCGCAGTCGTTCGAGGAAATCATCAGCGTTGCCATCCGTCAGTTGCACGAATGAGGTCGTGCCCCAGTCTGTCCAGACAGCTGAAACGCCAGATTGCTGTACGAGAAAATCTCGAAGCAATTCGCGGTCCGCGTCCACGATCCGGCGCGCTTTTTCGCGAAGGCGATTCAAATGTTTAAAAACGGCGACGTCGAGAAGCAGTCCCGGATAAACTGGTGTCGCGCTATAGAGATCATTCAAGCGGCGCATCTTCCATGCAAGGTCCGGGCGCGCCAGGATCCAGCCACACCGCAGTCCGCTGACGCCGTAAACTTTCGTTAAACTGCTGGTCACCACGAACTCTGGCCCGAGATGAAATGACGTACGCGGCGTTCGCTGATAAACCGCATCGAGATAAACTTCATCCACCAGGACGAGCGCTCCAACGCTGC
>JBKPLX010000147.1:0-3845 GCA_046731855.1 Verrucomicrobiota bacterium
CTGGGCTGTCAGACGACGGCTCCAGCGTGCCGTTCACGAGATGAAAGCCATGGTGCAAGAGATCCTACTGGACCCGGCACTCGGCATCAAGGCGCCTTGGAACGATTTGCGGAAACGGAATAGTGGATTTGCCGAGAATAAATCATTGGGCTAAACCAAATAGCTCAAGCCGGTGACTGACCGGCCCTGGTATCCGTAAACTACTGTAAACCCTCGAGATTATGCTCGCGTAACGTTAACGTTGAATCCAATTAGTGTGTATTACGCATCATATCACCATCTGCGTCTTTCTCACTGATATATAAAAGATGTTTAAGCGCATTCTCAAATGGCTAGGTGCGATTACTGGAGTCGTCGTAATCACGATCGCAATATTCCTGGTCAATCTCATTTGGTTTCGGCCATGGAGCTTGAATCTGTTTTACGAAAAAGTCTTTGCCGAAATTCTACTCGATCATCCGGAAATCCTCTCAACACTCGGTCTGGTCGAGCAGTTCGGCCTAACCGGTCATAATGGGAAACTCGACGACGAATCGCCTGCACATCAACAGCGCGAATTCGACAGGTGGAAGCGCGATCTGGCCCAGCTTCGCCAGTATCCGGTCGATCGCCAATCGGTTTCGCAAAAGCTTTCCACGCGCGTGTTGGATTGGTTTTTGCGAATACAAGCCGATGGCGAGAAATGGCAATGGCACAACTATCCGGTCAATCAGCTTTTCGGAGTGCAGAACCAATTTCCCTCGTTCATGGCCAATACTCACCGCCTGCTGAACCGAAAGGATTGCGATTACTACGTGATGCGGCTCGATGCTTTGCCGAAAAAGTTCGATCAAGTCCTCGACGGTTTGAAGATTCGGGAACAAAAGCAAATTCTGCCGCCGCGTTTCGTGGTTGAGGAAGTCCTCAAGGAGATGACCGATTTTATCGCCAAGCCTGCTTCGGAAAATATTCTGGCTACTTCATTCAAAAACCGCGCCGCCAAGATTGACAAATTAAGGGAAGCAGATCGCGCCGATTTTCAAGCGCGTGTGGAATCGGCAATTACCAACAAAGTCTATCCCGCCTATCAAAGACTGATCGATTATTTCCGCGAGGTTTTACCGAAAACGACAACCGACGATGGTGTCTGGAAATTGCCGGACGGCGACGCATTTTACGCCTACAAATTGCACGAGAACACGACCACCACGCTCAAGCCGGATGAGGTGCATAAGCTTGGTCTGAGCGAAGTGGCGCGCATCGAGAGTGAAATGCGAGCGATTCTCGATGCAAACGGTTTTGCAGGTCAGCCGATCGGAGAGGCGATGGACAAGCTCACCAAAGATCCACGTTTTCTCTATTCAAACGATGACAAAGGTCGTGCCGACGCGTTGGCAAAGTACACAGACTTGATCAAGCAGTCGACAGAGCGCTCGTCGAAAGAATTATTTCTCACTACTCCGCTCGCGAAGATTGAAGTGCGGCGCGTCCCAGAGTTTAAAGAAGCAACCGCGCCGGGAGCCTATTATGAGATGGCCGCGATGGATGGCAGTCGTCCGGGAGTTTTCTTCGCGAATCTGCGCGACATGAATGAAGTGCCCAAGTGGAGCATGCCGACACTGTCTTATCACGAGGGCGTGCCGGGGCATCATTGGCAAATCTCCACGGCGCAAGAGCTCAAAGGTGTTCCACAATTTCGCAAGGTAATCCCGTTCACGGCATACATGGAGGGCTGGGCCCTTTACTGCGAATGGCTGGCGAAACAAGCCGGATGGTACGACAACGACCCATTCGGTGACCTGGGACGCCTTCGCGACGAACTTTTCCGCGCGGTACGATTGGTCGTTGATACGGGTATTCATGCGAAGCACTGGAGCCGTGAACAGGCGATCGCTTACATGCGCGAGAAAACCGGCATGGGCGAGAAAGAAGTTAAATCCGAAATCGAACGTTACATCGTCGCGCCCGGTCAGGCGTGCGCCTACAAGGTCGGCATGCTAAAACTCCAGGAATTGCGCGCTCGCGCCCAGAAAGAACTGGGAGAAAAATTTGATCAGCGCGAGTTTCACGATGCCGTGCTCAAGAATGGCGCGTTACCCCTCGAGATTCTCGAAGAACAAGTGAACGATTACATTCGACAAAAGAAAGCGTAGTATTGTCGAGGCGCCGTCGATGGATATCCAAACACGGCGACACAGCTCCGTGGCGACAACGGAAGCACTCCATGCGCAAAATCCTGATCACGCTTGGAATTCTTATCGCATTTCTTATTGCGATCCTGGCGACCTGGATTTTTGGCGGACGCCAGATTTCGCTTTTTCTCGATCGTTTTGGGACGATTGAAATGACCTCAGCACGAATTAATTCGCTCACCTATGAAGGCAGCGGGACTGGCGGGATTCTTCGCGTCAATGATCTCGGGCTAAGTCTTAACGACAGGAACGATCCTGCCCCGAGCATCGGCACAACGAAAAATGATCAGCTTGGATTGGCAAACGGTGGAAAAGTTTTCGCGTTCGGTCCAGCGCGATCCGAGACAGAGAACCTTACTGTCGTACCGCCGGCAGGCGACGATGCCGCCATCGAAATCCGTCAGAGTATTTTGAGCTGGCCGACGCCATTCGATCTAAATTTCATGACAGGGCACTCCCCGTCATGGAAACGCCATGTGTATTACCGGTTGCTTTGGAAAAAGCCTTCCGGTGCAAAATTAGAAATGCTGTGGCGCTATGAGCAATACTTCTATCCGGGCAGCGGCTGGGCAAGCGGATTCATGACTTACAAAGGTTCTACGGGGCTGATCCAACTGAATATCAGTCCCTGAGATCGAGTGGGGCGACCGGAACACTTGTCTATCGAGCAGTTAGCAGCATCGTTTCGATGTGCGACTCTCGCGCAAATTTCAAAAGCTCTTTTCCCGTGATGCTGCAGAAAGTCTCTGGGAAAACACTTGTCGCTGGACCCATCCGATCAACTCACGTCGGATTCTGGCTGGCATTGATCGGACGCAATTAGAAAACCTGCGGGAGCGCTATCCGTACCGGCCTAACGCTCGTAAGATCAATGCTTACGAAGACGCGGCGTACTGGATTGGGGTGAACGTCAAGCGCGCGCAGGACCTTTGGCTCGATCGTTCTCCTCCATTGCAGATTCTCGATCTTGGCTGCGGCGCCGGCTACTTTCTCTATCTCTGCCGGTTATTTGGTCACGATGGACTCGGGTTTGACACAGATGAGGAGCCGTTCTTTCGCGGAACAACTGAGTTCTTCAAAGTCCGCCGTGTGATCGGGCGTATCGAACCGCAAACGCCGTTGCCCGACCTCGGAAAAAAATTCGATCTCGTGACGGGACACCGCGTTTGTTTTCACCGTCTCGCACGTACCGAAAACGGAGAATGGCTCGAATGGACCGCCGTCGATTGGGAATTTTTTATCAAAGATATCCGCACACGATTTCTCAAACCTGAGGGGCGTCTCCTGCTGGAATTTAATCGGCGGCAGGATGGATCCTCATTTTTCACGGATGAATTGCGCGCTTTCTTTGAGTCACAAGGCGCGCGCATTTTCCGTTGGAAGGCGCTGCTTGCTGCCGACCCAAATGAACGCCCGCGATTTAAGAGACCAAGTAGGTGACTAGTGATGAGTAACGCGTGACGAGTTACCGCCGTGCCGCCAACTTGCGGCGCAATACGTTCAACATCCGGCGAAGCTCGTCTATTAATTCCAATGCGGGAGCTGAACCCGAGCTGGCGCAAAATCCTAGCTCGACGCTAAGAATAAGTTGCGTATCGAGTTCTGCGACAGATCCCTCAGCATGCGAAATGAACTGGATGAATTCGCCAGTGGTGTGGCGTGCCTGTCTCTTAT
>JBKPLX010000148.1:0-23692 GCA_046731855.1 Verrucomicrobiota bacterium
ACCGCAAGAGACCAGGCATGTGAGAACGCGGTTCCGCCATGGAGCGCGATGTTTTGCACTGATAACAGAAATTTCCAGAGCGGCTGTGACATCTCGGAGTATTCGCGCCACGACGGCAACAAAAAATAAATCGCGAGCACGGCGAAGTAGGCCGGCATGATTCGTAACGCGCGACGGGTGAAGAATCGGCCGAGTTTGATGCGCCGATCGCGCGCAAGCGGGGCGAGCAATTGGCCGCCGATCAAATAACCACTAAGGACAAAGAAGAGATCGACACCGATCCAACCAAACCGGTCCACTCGCCACGGCAATTTGAATCCGAAAAGCGCGGCGTGATACACGACGACCACGATGATCGCCAGCGCGCGGAGAAGATCCAGGCCCGGTTGGCGTTCGCGATTTTGAAAGCGCGGATCGATTGTCGGCTCAGTCATAGAATTTGACGACCCTGACCTCCGAGTTGTATCTCGCCTACTCCCGTAGCCTCGACCGCTACCTCGCGGCTGTACCTGCCATGTCGCGCTTCCCAACCGCTCCATTCACCACGGCGAGTCTTCGACCGAAAGCCCATTAATCATAGTTCGGCGATTGGGGCCGAAATCTTTCAGTTATTTGCGAGCGCGATTTGAATGGCGCACCTCACCCATGGAGAGGAGAACAAAAAAGAGCAGTGCAAAAAGGATGATCGGCACCCCTGATGGTAGCAGGAACGACCCGGCTTCGTTCGTCATGGCGTGCGATTCCAGAAATGTATGGGGAAACGTATTGCTCTTTTCGCTGTCATGATCGGTCTTGCCCTCGCCATATCGGTTTGCGCCGACGACAATGTGCGGGCGGTGCAGGAACAACTGCGCGACGGCGGTTTTTACTCAGGCGAGATCGACGGTGCATACAGTAGCCAATTAGCTGCAGCGCTGACGCGTTACCAGATTCGCAAAGGACTGGCGGTTACCGGGCAACTCGACGTCGACACAAGTAACGCGTTGGGCGCGAAGCCGGCGGTGACCACAGGCACAGCTGCTCCGGAGCAGAGTTCCGAGACGTGGCGGCGATTGCGAAGACGCGAGCCGCAAACAACATCAACGAATGCGCGGGAGAAGTCCTCGCCGCACGCCGATCGCGCGGACGAGGAACAAAGCAGCCCGGTTGCGACTCCAGCGACGTCGGAACTTGCAACGCGATCCGCAGATTCGCCATCCCTTGCTGCGCCGATCTCCGGCGCGAAACGGGCGTCAGCGCCACCGGCTCCAGTCTCGGACACCGGTTCTTCGCGTGACGGTGATATAAGCACGGAACGGCTGCGAGATTATGTCGGTGCATTTGTGCTCGCCGGACTGGATCCGCGCGTCGGCTCGGAGGCGGAGTTCTTTGCGGATCGCGTTAAGTATTATGACCAGGGCGTGATTGATCGCGAAAAAATCCGCAACGATTTACAGGGCTACGCAGCACGCTGGCCGGAACGGCATTTTTGGTTTGCCGGCAATCTCATAATCGAACCGCAGCACCGGAAGCGTGTACGGGTGACGTTTCCGCTCCGATACGAGTTGCGCAACGGCGCCACATATTCGACCGGCACCATCAACAAAACAGTTGTTCTGGAACCGGTCGGCGACGATCTCCAAATCGTCGCGGTGAGTGAAAGTAAAGCCGAGTAGGAAAGCAAGAAGGCAGACGAAAGACGGAAAGCATCAGCGGTACTTCTCCAAGAGATGGTCGATGTACGCGCTGTAGGCTTCGGCCAATGGGACGCTTTCGATGAACAGTATGTTCTCGGCATTGAATTGGGCGCTCCGCGAAAAATTATAGGAGCCGGTGATCACAGTATCGTCGATCACGAGAACTTTGTTGTGCATGTAATTGTGTCGCCCAGGCGCCGAGTAAGGTGTCGAGCTTTTCCCGATCAGACCGGTGCGCGCGATGATCTCTTTGAGCGCCGGGATTTTCCATCGGTTTTGCGGCACTTCCTGCCACTGCACGTAAACCTGTTCCATTTGCGTGCGATCGTAAATGCCGTCCACGGCGACGCGCCCGTTACGTAACAAATTGCCGAGCTCGCCGATCAGCGTGCCAGAGTTGATCAGCAAGCTGCAGATCCGAACTCGGCGTTGCGCTGCTCGCACGCGCCTGGCGATCTCCGAATCGATTTCCAGCCCGCAGCCCGGAGAAAACATGACACGCACCTGAGCCGGCTGACCAGCAAAGCTCACTGGAACGAGCTGCGTGTGGATCTCGCCTGTGTTCTCGAAGTTTTCTTTTTCCCAAAGCTGTTCGAAATCTTCAGCGTAGTAATTGGCTAAAGTCTGCGAGTCGATTTCGACAACGTTGTTTTCCATTAACGTGAAGGCGTCGTCAGTCATGTTGGCCGAGCCAGCCCAGACGGATTGTCGATCGCGCAGGATGAATTTGCTGTGCATCAGTTTCATTCCAGCGATGCGGCGCCACGGATAACGCAGCGATTGTACAAATGCGCCGGTGCCTGACGGGGCCGGGTCCTGACCAGCGGCGACATTTGGCGGAAAGGGTTTATCGGCGTCGTAACAGAAACGGATTTTTACGCCTGCTTCCGCGCGCTCCCGTAAAGCGGAACTCAGTGAAGCTTTCAGCGGATCGCTGAATCGCATGTCGTAAATCGCAAAATCGAGAGTCTGCTTCGCCGCGCGAATGAACGTGGTCAGCCGCGCCATGACGTCGTCGGCGGACTGTTCGCCTTCAGCCAGAAAGAACACTGAAACATTATCCATTGATGAGACGCTCAACCGGTTGGGGAAGGCTGACAACGTTATCGGTGCCACATGGAGATAGGAGATACTGCTTGATGATTTACGACGCGCAGCGAAATCCCTCGGGACTTCTACCCAGGGCCAATCAATTTGCATCGCGCAGGAGCGCCTTTAATTGGACCGCCTTTGCTCATGGCGCACAAGGCGCAGGCGAACTCCAATGGAGTAGACCAGATAGTAGGCTATCAATCCGGCAGCGACTACCAGGGAAAGCTGTGTTCCCGAGGCCGTGATCAACCAATGCTGATCGCCGGGAGCGCCATTGCCGGAGTGCGTGGCGCGCCACCAGCCGTAGGCAAAACGTGCTGCGATTGCCGATACAATGAGAAACGCGAGCCAGCGGCTAGGAGTGTAAAAAAGCCCTTCGGATCGGCTTTCCCAACGAGTGATCGCTAGACCGAGCAGACCGAGAATGGCTCCGCAACCCATACCAATCAGCGCAAATCGAAAGGCTGACCCGACCCAAAAGGAAAGCAGCAACGTGAACGAGAGAAAGAAAATGGCCGAGAAGCTGGTCGCCCACACGTTCAGGCTGACAACCCAGCGCCGTGCCTGCCGTCGAGCAGTACCGGCGCGGTAGCGCAAAGCAAGAGAAAGCAAAATTACCCCACCGAATGCGAGAAGAACAAAAAGCAGCAGCGTAAAAATGATGATCGGCACAGGAACAGTAAGAAGTAGACAGAAAATTTAGGAAGTAGGAATTAAGAATGGAGCGAGCGGGATGAGCGACATAGAAGGGTCCGAGCCGGACTGGCATTAGCTGCGAGGGTAGCAGCGAGCAAGTGTGGGCAGCGAGGGAGTCTCAACGAAAAAGTAAGAGCAGTTTTGAGGAGCGGGTCCGACATGACGTTCGATTTAATTATGTATGGGGAACCGTGGGAATCGTATTGCTTTGTTTGCTATCAGTATTGCTCTCGGTCTTGTCGCGTCGGTTTGCGCGGATGACTATAGACCAGTTGATTCACAAGAAGGCTGGGCGCCTGACAATGTGCGGGCGGTGCAGGAAAAACTGCGCGCCAGTGGCCTTTATTTTGGCGAGATCGACGGCACCTACAGCAGTGAGCTGGCCGCAGCTTTGGGTCGTTACCAGATTCGCAACGGATTGCCAATCACTGGACAGCTCGATGTCGAGACGAGCAACGCGCTCGGCGCGAAGCCGGCGGTCACTTCCTCCAGCCCACATGATCAGCCGCGGACATCTGAAACCTGGGAACGATTGCGTAACAGTGATCAGCAGTTTCCGGGCAGAACAGTGTGGCGCGCAGCATCGCCCAGCGCCAACCAAACAGGAATCACCACAGCATTGCCGCCGCAGTCGACGCCCGCGGCTACGACGCCAGAAACGCAGTCGGCCGAATCATCACCGCAAGAATCTCCTTCTGCAGCTCAGGCTTCCTCCGAGAACACTGAACCGACGTCAGCGCCGCCAGCAACAGCATCAGACATTAGCGAGGAACGTCTGCGCGATTATGTCGGCGCGTTTGTACTCGCCGGGCTCGATCCGCAGGTGGGCGCCGAGGCGGCGTTCTTCGCCGATCGCGTTCAGTACTACGATGAAGGCATGAAGGATCGCGAAAAGATCCGGGCCGATTTGAAGCGCTACGATTCCCGCTGGCCGGGACGTAAGTTTTGGCTCGCCGGCGATATCACCGTCGAACACCAGAGCGGGAATCGCGTACAAGTGACTTTTCCGCTCCGATACGAGTTGCGCAACGGTGCGAAACGCTTGTCAGGCAAGGTCGACAAAACGCTTATTCTGGAACCCGCCGGTTACAGTCTCGCAATCGTCGCGGTCACCGAACGTAAAGCCGAGCAGGAACGCAAGGCGGAATCAAAGACTAAGAAGGAAAAAAGAACAAAGAAGAACGGCAAAGAGAGAAGGAGATAGCGGAAAGCCCTCTGTTTTCCTTAATCCACCGCCTCCAGATCTATTCAGGAATCCCTGAATCAAAACAACTGTGCTAAACCCAATTACTTTGTCGCGGCTGCCTTGGCGAGAGCGCGCCGGTTGCAGTCGGCCCGCAAGGCTTTCATCTCAGCGCGCAGCACAATCATTCGCGTTGGGACGCCTTTGTATTTTTTCGTGGTGCCTGTGACCGTACGGTTGACCGCGCCCTGGTGGACAAGGCCCTGAAGTTTTTCATACGCACGCAAACGCAGCATCTCTTCGCCACCACCAGCTGCATTTCGCTCCCGCAGATTGAGGAGCATAATTTCGAACAAGGGCTTGAATTCGAAAGAGGCCTTCGACGAAAGGAGAGCGATCAGCTCCTCCGTAATGTTGTCGGGCATCCGTCGTGTGAAAGTGATACCACGTTTTTTAGCCATCACAGACTATAGGCGAAATCGGGGAAATAGCGACCGAGGCCCGAGAACGTCTCACTCCATACCCGGGTAAGGGCCTTTGCCGCCTTCAGCGATGAAACGGTCAATCCGCGCGGTGACAACAGGCAGCGGTACCGAGCCGAGCTCGAGCACAGCATCGTGGAACGCGCGGATGTTGAATTTCGGTCCGAGCGTTTTCTCTGCTTTTTGGCGGGCGCGCACGATCGCGAGCTCGCCCATATAATAAGAGACGGCTTGCCCGGGCCAGGCGATGTAACGGTCCACCTCGGTTTCGACCTCATGTTCGGGAAGCGCGGTGTAATCGTGCATGTACCTGAGTGCTTGTTCGCGCGTCCAACTTTTCGAATGGAGGCCAGTGTCTACCACCAGTCGCGTCGCGCGCCAGATCTGATAACCGAGCATGCCGAAGCGTTCGTATGGCGTCTCGTACATCCCCATTTCCTGGCCGAGCTTTTCACAATAAAGCGCCCAACCTTCACCGTACGCGGAAATGTAGTCGAATCGCCGAAATTCCGGCTGGTTTTTGTGCTCGAGCGCGATCGGAATCTGGAATGCGTGTCCGGGCGCGGATTCGTGCAAGGTCAGCGCGGGCAAATTGTAGAGCGGGCGATGCGGCAGATCGTATGTATTCAGGAGATAAACGCCCGGACCGCCACGGCCCGAAGTATAAAAGGGCGCGAGATCAGCCGGGACCGGTTTGATGGCGAAGCGCATGCGCGGCAGATAACCAAAGTATTGCGACGATTTGCCGTCGAATACTTTCGCGATCCAGGCGGCGCGATTGAGCAACTCCTGCGGTGTTTTGGCGTAGAACTGCGGATCGTCACGGAGGAATTTCAGGAATGCCGAAAACTCGCCCTTGAATCCGGATTCGTGCATCGCGTCGACCATCTGCTGATGTAGTTTGGCAACCTCCGCCAAGCCGATCTGGTGAATTTCGTCGGGCGACAGACCGAGCGTGGTAAACTCGTGAATTTTCTGGCGATAGTAGGGTTTTCCGTTCGGCAGCTCTTCGGCCGCAACCGTCGTGCGGGTGTGCGGCACATATTCGTCACGGAAGAATTTGAGCAAGTCCACATAAGCCGGCTGCACGATCTCACGAATCACCTGTGCGGCTTCCGATTTGAGCTTGTCCTGGTCGGACGGCTGAACTCCCACCATCGGTTCTCGGAATGGTGTGTAGAGCAGATTCTCTTCAGGTTTGCCCTCCGCGATGGTGGAGATGGATTTCTCGCGTCCCTGCAAAGTGAGGCGTGGCGGCGTGAAGCCGCGCGCAAGCCCCGCCCGCATGTTCGCAATTTGTTCGCGAAAATAGCGCGGAATGTGGCGCATCTGCGCGATCCAGTTTTTGTAATCCGTCAGGGTCTTGAAAGGTCGCCGCGCAGTGTAGCCCAAATCGGTCCAGAAAGCAGAATCCGAGTTGGCAGGCATTTCGTAGTCGCGGAATTTCTGATTGGCGACGAAATTCTCGATTTCCGGCCGGTAGACATCGTAGTTGATCTGCTCCTCCGACGAGAGCTGCGCCCGCGGAACATCATCGAGCTTGTGCAGCACATCCTGCCAGTAACGTAGCCGCATCTCCTGCGTCGCCGGATCCACCCTTGGCAGGCGATCGGGAACCGATTTTTCGACTCCTTCGAGCCCGGGAAACTGCTCCAGCCGCCATTTCCATTCTTCTGTGTAGATAGCCCCCAGGCGTTCATCTGCGCTTTGCGCCTTGGCAAGACACGGGACGCACCACAGCGCTGCAGCACCAAACAAAACGGCAGTTTTCATAGAAGTCCTTGTTTGGCGCGGCAGACGCAGGCCAGGAAATTCGCTCATTTATCAGGATTTTGGCAGAGCTTTTCGAAACGCGGGTCTTTGCGCAGTGGGTCCCAGATTGGGTTGATCTGAAGATCGCCGACGGTTTCGCCGTTGGGCACTTCGAGCAGATGCGACAAGGTAGAGATCGCAGAATCGATATCGCCAACCTGCGCCTGGACGTTCGCGAGTGCGATCTCTGAGTAAGGTTTCGACAGGGCGTCGTTGTCGTAATCAGCGACCGCATGGCGCGCCTGCTCCAGTGCCTTCTCTTTTTCACCAAGGCCCGCATAAGCCTGGGCCAGAGTGGAGGGCAGCATTCGCGCATCGACAACAACAACGGAGTCAGACGTTGGCTTCATTGCCGCAGCAGCACGTGTGAAGGTATCGCGAGCGTCGTTGTCTTTACCGGCAAATTTCTGGCAGTAACCGAGGAGCGTCCTGTTGCGAGGATCGTTCGCAACCTCCTTCGGGGTGTTCTGCTGAATCTGAGCAATCGCTTCGTCGAAGCGTCTCTCGTAGTAGAGCTGCAAGCCTCTCGCCATGGCAAGGGCTTCGTGTTGGGAATTGGCAGGAGCTTTCGCCAGAACCTCCGCAGCTTCTTTAAGCCGACCCTGTCCCTGGAAGCTAAATGCTTTCGTCGCGAGCGCGGCCTCGTTCCCGGGCGACACCTCAAGAACGCGATCAAGAACCGTCTGGGCCTCATCGTAGCGACGGACAGTCTGGAGCGACTCGGCAAGAGTAAGAAGGATGCCAATGTTGCGCGGATCCAATTGCGCGGCCGCCTGATAATGTTTTTGCGCAACGTCAAACTGACCGAGCCGTCGTTCCAGATGAGCCATCTGCTCAAGCACCAAGGCACTGTTCGGCACACGCCTGAGCGCTCCTTCGTACGACTGGAGCGCGCCTTGGAAGTCGCGCAACACGCGGTAGCGATAAACGCCCTGCGCCAGCCACGCTTCCCCGAGCTCGGGCTGGAGCGACATCGCACGGTCCGCGGCCTCCTTCACCGCGGCACCACTGTTCGTGTCCAAATCCATGCCATTGAAATACAGGAAGCTGCGCGCGACAGCGAGGCGGGCCCATGCCAGAGCGAATTGAGGATCGAGCCGAACCGCGTCGGCGTAAAGGTCAGCGACCCGTCTTGTCGTCTCGGGCGTGGCCGTGTTGTCGAGCGCGATCGCACGCAAGTAGGCGTCATACGCTGCCGCATTCTGGGTCGGCTTCTCCGCAACCGCCTTTTGCTCGGCGCCAGAGAGCTTGGCATTGAGCTGGTCGGCAATAGCATTGGCCACCTCGCCTTCCACTCCAAAGACGTCGTCGAGTGTGCGGTTGTAGCTTTCCGCCCATAGATGCTCGTCCGTTGCGGCGCGAATCAGCTGAACATTCACGTGCACAGCATTCGCGACTTTCTGCACACTGCCCTCGAGAAAATGCGCCACACCCAACTGTTGACCCGCCTCACGCAAGTTCTCGGGCGCGCTCTTGTATTTCTGGGTAGATCTGCGCGAGATGACCTTAAGCTCAGCAATCTTTGAAAGCCTGGTAAGGATCTCGTCCTGGATGCCGTCGGTAAAGTAGGTATTCGATTTATCGTCGCTGAGGTTCTGAAACGGCAGGACGGCGATGCTTTTTTCCGGGACCGAGGACGCGGGTTGCCCGCGTCCCGTTATGTGAGCCGTTCGTGTCGTCAAGAGTTTGGCCACGCCCAGGACCGTCAACGCAGCGATCGCCAGCGCGACGATCGCGTAGCCGCGGCGAGTTCCGGTCGTAGTGGACGATGTCTTTCCCGGAATCGTTTTCTGTGCGCATTTTGTCGGAACAGCGGGGTTGCCGATTTCGTCGTTGTAAAGATTTACCACGTGCAGGCGTTCGCCATGTTTGCTTTCACATTCGCCGAGATCATACAGATACGGCTGCCACTGGTCGTACTGCTCAAGGTCTTCTGCGACATGCTTCGACACGAGAATGTGACCGGCGTCACCGCAGTCCATAACGCGTTGAGCGATGTTGATCCCGGCGCCGGCAATGTTCGCCTGCTCGTTTAGATCGGTGACTTCGTTAACCGGACCACTGTGTACGCCCATACGAACCCGGATCTCAGGATGACTCTTTAGCGCCTTCGCAATTTCCTCGGCGCAAAGCACAGGTGCCTCCGGGCTGTTACGGAAAGCAAGCGCGCCACCGTCACCGGTCGGCAACCGCAGCAGCTTTCCTTCAGCTTCGGCGACGCGGAATTGCTCAGTGCCGCGCACGATCTCGCGCAACTTCTCCATCTGAGCGCTCTGCTCGTTAGTGCGCAACTTGGAATAGCCCACGATGTCGATGAAAAGAACGTGGGCGATTTCCAGTCGGAGTTTCGATTTCCGTTCGTCCCCCATTGACGCATGAACTTAGGCGCTTCCGGCAAGGCTCTCTATAACTAATTTTTTACGGAAGAGCGGATAACGCGATGGCAGCGACTCTCAATTTTTGTGCTGCCTCGAATCGATTAGATTGAGAATCAAATGGATGAGGAAACCATCGGATTACCTACGCCGGACAATGTTATCTTCGGAGAGATCCAGGTCCTCCTGGCAGAGAAACGAACTGCGCTGGCTTCATTGCGCACTGGTATCGCGGTGTTCGCGTTGCCTCTGTCTGTGTTGAGTGCATTGATCGCGACGTCGCGTTATTACAGCATTGAGAAAGTGATGCCTCTGCTGGCGCCACTGATGCTCTTGAATCTGGGCCTGGTCGTGCTCGGTTGCTGGCTCGTCTTTCGGTCCATCCGTCGCATTAAACACTTCGAGCACCGCATCCGAGAGCTCAGCGACAAATATCGATCTATCGCGCAGTTTATAGAGTAACACAGCCGACATCCGCCTCAGGCGGACCACTACAGAAGGTCCGCACATTCATCTATCATACGCGGCTTATGATGCAGGCCAGGCCGTTTGTGCATCCTGTTGTTCAACTCGCGGAGCACGGACCGGGTTGATTAGCTGATGTAAGTCGCGAAATTCCCAGACCTCTGAAACTCAAACCGTCCCTCGACTGGCTTCTTATCTTCGTTCCGCTCGCGATCCTTCTGCGCTTTTGGCCCGGAGGCATCAGTCCGACCGCGCTCTTCGTTTGCTCCGCTTTCGGAATCATTCCGGTCGCGGGATGGATCGGACGCGCCACCGAAGCGCTCGCCGCCCGGGTCGGAGAAGGACTGGGAGGATTGCTCAACGCAACTTTCGGAAACGCCGCGGAACTGATCATCGCCGGCATCGCCCTTTCCAAAGGGTTGATCAATGTGGTCAAAGCCTCCATTACCGGATCGATCATCGGTAACGTGCTGCTAGTGCTGGGCCTCTCCATTCTGTTCGGCGGCACCAAATACAAAGAACAGCGTTTCAACCGCACCGCAGCGCGCACTTCCGTCATCTCGCTCTCGCTCGCCGCGATCGGTCTCATCATCCCAACGGTCTTTCATCTCGCCGCCGACAGCAGTCCTGGCGGCTGGAGCCCGCTGGTCGAGCAGAAGCTCTCCCTCGCCATCGCGGTTGTTTTGTTCCTTACCTATTTCTGCATGCTCGGTTTCTCGCTCTGGACCCATAAGCATTTCTACCAAGGCGCTCACGCACATGCCGATGAAAGCGGCGAGCAATGGTCACGCGGCAAGGCCATTACCATCCTGCTCATCTCTACAGCCGTGGTCGCAGTGCTCTCGGAGTTTCTCGTTGGCACGATCGAAAACGTACGGGACTCGGTCGGCGTGACCGAGGTGTTTGTCGGTGTGATCGTGGTGGCGATTGTGGGCAATGCAGCCGAGCACTCGAGCGCTATACTCATGGCGGTGAAAAACAAAATGGACCTGACCGTTGGCATCGCGATCGGGTCCAGTCTGCAAATCGCGCTTTTCGTCGCACCGGTGCTGATTTTTCTTTCCTACCTTTTTGGGCGGCCGATGAACCTGGAATTCACGGTGCCTGAAGTGGTGGCGGTCGTGGCGTCTGTTTACATCCTGTTTCAGATCAGCGGAGACGGCGAGACCAACTGGATCGAAGGGATCCAACTTCTTTCGGTCTATGTGATTCTCGGGATTCTCTTTTTCTATCTACCGGAGCCGCAAGAGGTCGCGCCCTAGGTCGAGGATTTGACTTGTCAGCGCGGGCACTCCTAGTAGAGCTTTAGCAGTTAGTTTCAATGTCGTCTACCTAACGAGATAACCAATTATGGCGCGTAAATGTAATGCATCTGGATGTGGGTTCTATCTTCCAGATAGGTATCCACTAGACAAATGTCCATGGCACATGGCACCGGGCCAGGGGCCGGTCAAGATCGCAGCTGCACTTGCGATTGCTGCTGCTGGATTAGGCGGTGGTTTTGCTTATAAAAAGTTTAGAACTTATTTGAGCGAAAAGAAGCTGCGCAGGGAACGCGAAGAATCCAGGAAGGCGTCCGCGTCGAAAGAACAAAAAGCCAAATCGACTGTTCGTAAACGCGCTCAACAGCGGCCGCGCACGCGGAAAACAGCCGCGACGAAATCGAAGCGTTCGAACTCAGCCTGATCACGCTGCGACGCCCGGAATCGCTGTGGCGATTGCGAAGCACGGCCAAACAAATGAACCGGACCACTAGCGACATGCACACCGGATTGCGTCTGACATGGCTTACATCATGGTTGATTGCTGCAATTGGGACTCTCTCGCTGGCTGCGTATGGGCAATCCGTATCACCTGGCAACGGCACGACAAACGCCTCTGACTCTGTCCTCTCTCGCAACGCAGTCGTCCCGTTGACGGTGATTAATCGCTTTTTCCCGAAAGTCACCCAGGAAGCGAGCACGGGGCACAATGTAACCGCAGTCGGCAAGACCAAGGCCACGAGGAGCGTCATCTACACCAATAGCGACAGCTCGAAGAAAGTGACCATCACCGTGGATCAGTACGCGAACTCGAGTGACGCGTCATCGGCCTATCAGGAAGCTGTTGAGAAGAGCAAGACCGTTCCGGGCTTTAAGCCAGTCTCCGCACCGAACCTCGGCCGGAACGCGTTTATCGGAACCGTCACTCAGGGCGAGGAGACACACATCGGGCTAGGCGCACTGCATGGCGCGTGGATCGTGGGGGCAACGCTGGTGGGCTACGACCCCACGGTTGGCAACATAGCTAATCTCGTGTCACTGACTCGCGAGGAAGA
Organism: Verrucomicrobiota bacterium; assembly: GCA_046731855.1. Taxonomy (GTDB): domain Bacteria; phylum Verrucomicrobiota; class Verrucomicrobiia; order Chthoniobacterales; family UBA10450; genus Udaeobacter. Next base: position 12,099 of record JBKPLX010000148.1, read on the forward strand.
AGCCGCCGCCAAGGCGGCGCTCGATCAGACCGCGCACCACTAATCCTGCGGCTTCAAAATGTTTCCCGTCTAGCGCGAGTGGCTCTAGCTAAGTAAGAAGGCAGAAGTAAGAGTTAAGAAGTGTAAACCGCGCCGCGCCGTTTCACGTTCATTCGGATCTGAGTGCTGTCATCGGATTCACGCGAGTGGCGCGACTCGCCGGAAAGAAGCAAGCAAGAAGGGCCGCAATAGCGAGCATCAAGCTAGCGCTGATGAGCGCCAATGGATCAGTCGGGCTTACTTGATACAAGATTTGGGCCAGGACGCGCCCCGCACCCAACGAAAGAACAAGCCCGATGCCGACGGCCAGAGCCGTTTGCAACGCCGCTTGTCGCATAATAAGGGCGAACACGTCGCGTCGATGGGCACCCAACGCCATGCGGATTCCGATTTCGCGGGTCCGGCATGCGACGGCATAAGCTTTCACACCATAAACACCCACGACAGCGAGTAGCAGGGCGATTGTGCCAAACGCACCGAAAAGAGTTGCTCCAAGTTTAACGATCCAAAGGTTTGGCGACCTTTCCATCAGATCCACAAACGGCACCATCTGCAGTAGCGGTAGATCGGGATCGAGCTCGCGCAGGGTTTGTCGCAACGTCGGCATCAACGCGACGACGGCGCGCCGATCCTGGGTGTTGAGCCGCACATGCAGATAGGTCTGGCCGCTGTATCCCTGCGCCAACGGGACAAACAGACGGCAAATAACGGAATCGTTCTGAACGTCGTGTCGGTGCTTGCTCACAACACCGACTATTTCCATATCGTTAGGCGAACCATCCTTGGGAGGTTGCGTATAGCGGATATGTTGACCGATCGGCTCCTCGTTCGGGAAAAGCTTTTTCGCCATTTCTTCGTCGATGATTGCTACGCGGCGCGCCTCTTTGTTTTCGGATTCGTCTTGAGTGAAATCACGGCCCCGCAGGAGTTTTATGCCGAGCGCGTCGTAGTAACCAGGCGTGATCGCGGTATAGAGCGCGTTAACGCTCGGGTCCGGCGCCTTCGGATCGTTAGGCATAGCGTCTTTTGTGCGCAAGACGCGGCGCGTAGTGGTGAAATCGGAATAGGGCAGCATCGTGCCGATCGCCGAGGCTGTTACACCGGGCAACTTCCGTACCCGTTGCAACATCTCAAACATCAACCGACGCGAATCAGCCGGCGCTTTCTTGATCAAGGTGAAATCGAACTCAGTGATAAGATCGCCCGGCGGCGTGAACCCCGGGTTAAGTCCGGATGCTTTGAGCGCGCCACGAAAAAATAATCCCGCTGCGAAAAGCAACATCAGCGAGAGCGCGATCTGCACCATTACGGAAATATGACGCGGCGCAAAAAACCGGCTCAACCGACCGATTCGCGCCGGCTCGCCTACCTGTTCTTTGAGGTCATTAACGAGATCGGCCTTTGTTGCCTTTAGCGCTGGGCCGAGGCTGAAAAGCATCGTTGCGATGAGGCAAAAGAAGAATGTGACTGCAAGCACCGTCGCGTCCGGACGCAATTTGACGACGAAAGAAAAATTCACGGACGCAAGCAGACCGCGTAGTTGTTGCAGTAAAAGATCGTTGCACCAGGCGCTGAAGACCAGCCCGATGGCGCCGCCGCAAACGGCAAGCAGAAATCCTTCGCACAACAGTTGCCTGACAATTTGCCATCGTGACGCGCCGACAGCCAGACGCACCGCGATTTCCTTCGAGCGCGATGTGCCGCGCGCCAGCAGCATGTTCGCGAGATTTAAACACGCGATTAGCAAGACCGCGCCGGCCATCCCCATGAGCAATGTCGCGATCAGCGTGATTGGGCCGTCGTCCTGCGGTTGCGTGCTCAGGCTGAATCGCGACGGCGTTTGAATTTGCAACTCCCGCGCACCTTCGCTCCCCTCCGGTTGGATCGCATTCAATCGTTGCGCCAGGACCGGCAAACGCGCTTTCGCCGCGTCCATCGTCAGGCCGGGGCGCAACCGCGCCGTGAGATTGAACGTGTAATTCTTCGGGTTCAACAAGTCGTGCGTCGTTTCGGAATCGCCGAAAGCCGAACCGAGCTGCGAACGAATGCCGATCGGCATCCAGATATCCGGCGCGATCAACGCGCTCGCGCCGCTGAATCCGTCCGGCGCGATGCCGATGACGGTGTAAGGCTGCCCGTTGATGTGAAGCGTGCTGCCGACAAAATCATTGCGGCCGCCGTTGCGTTTCCAAAAACCGTAGCTTGCCACGACCACAGCGATGTTCGCATTCGGTTTACACTCCTCAGAGTCATAAAACCGGCCGCGAAACGGCTGCACGCCCATCATCGGGAAATAATTCTCCGAAGTCAGAAAAGCGAAGCTGCGCCGCATCTCGTGATCGCGACCGATGCCCGCGACGGCGAACTCGAGCGCGGCAACATCGACAAAGACCTCCCTGCCGTTTTCGCGCAGGTCACGGTATTCATTGTAGGAGAATTGGCGATAATCGTGGGTGGCATTCTGTCGAGCCGTGAACACATTCACGACTTCGTTGGGCCGAACCGGTACAACCGGCTTCAGCACTACTCCATTGATCAGCGCAAAAATGGCCGAGTTAACGCCGATTGCCAACGCAAGCGTCAATACTGCCACCATCGTGAATCCGGGCGTCTTGAGAAGTTGCCGCACAGCAAATTTGAAATCTGGAATCATAACGATTGTTCGTTTGTTTCCACTGAGATGCAGCCCGCCTTGGTTTTGGATTCAATAGTTGTGCGTTGGGCCAAATAATTTTCGCGACAACCGCTTTGGCCGTCGCCGCGCCGGGGACGCCGCTTTTGCCCGGCAACGGTTCGTCACGACTGGGATTTGGATTTGCGCTGGCTCGTGCATGCGCAATAAGGTCGCGGGTGCGCGGGCTCCGCTGCGTTTGTTCTATCTTGCTGATCACGACCGCCGTCTTCCTGGTCGTGCTCGAAGTGGGCGGCTGCGCCAAACATCGACTGCCAGGCGGTTTGTCAAAGTTGAAGCCGTGTCGGCTAGACGGAATCGATGAGGAATTGTTTTGCGGGAAACTGACGGTATTTGAAAACCGGCAAACGCGCACCGGTCGAACGATCGACCTAAACATCGTCGTCCTGCCGGCATTCGATCAAAAAACGAAAGCGGAGCCGTTATTCGATTTGGCGGGCGGTCCGGGCGCATCGTCCGTCGACCGCGCAGATTTCTACGCCGGGCCTGGCAAAGATTATCGCCGCCGGCACGATATGGTGTTAGTCGATCAGCGCGGCACCGGGGAATCAAATCGCCTTGCAATTTGGCGGGAGAAAACACCGACCTATTACCTGAGCGAGATGTTTCCAGTCGATTACGTCAGGAAAATGCGTCAGGCACTCGAGCAGCGCGCGGACCTGACGAAATACACGACCTCCATCGCGATGGATGATCTGGACGATGTCCGGGCATGGCTCGGCTATGACAGGATCAATCTTTTCGGAGGATCGTACGGAACGCAGGCGGCGCTGGTTTACATGCGGCGGCACCCGGAGCACGTGCGAAGCGCGATTCTGCTGGCCGTGGCGCCGACTGATTTGAAAATGCCGCTACACCATTCCGAGTCCGCAGCGCGCGCAATGGATCTGCTCCTAAGCGAATGCGAACGGGACGCGAAGTGTCACACGGCTTTCCCGCAAGTTCGCGAGGACTGGAAGAACGTGCTGGCGCAGTTGGAGAAACAGCCGGCGCGCGTGGAATATTCTCCGCCCGGAAAATCCGCCACCCCAACGACAGTCGAAATTCAGCGCGGTGTGTTTGGGGAGAAGATCAGGACATGGATGTACGACCGCAACAGAGCCGCCCGAATCCCTTTGATCGTTCACCATGCGGCAACCGGCGATTTCGGGCCGTTTCTCCAGCAGGCGATCGCTCCGTCGATCCCTGATTTCGTAGCAGACGGAATGTACCTGTCGGTCACGTGTGCGGAAGACGTTCCATTTATCAATCAGGAGGAAGCGGCAGCGCTCAATGCGAATAATCCGTTTGGGAACTATCGCGTGTTTCAGCAAACGCGCGCCTGTAGCATGTGGCCGCGCGGCGAAATTCCAGCCGATTTTCTTGAGCCGGTTCACTCAAACGCGCCGGTACTGATTTTTTCCGGCGACATGGATCCTGTCACGCCGCCGAAGTATGGCGAAGAGGTCGCCAGGTATTTGCCGAATAGCAGACATGTCATTATTCCACAGGCTGGCCACGGGGTTGATGGTCTGGCCGACCCTGGTTGTATCGATCGGCTCACAATCGAATTTCTGGACAAGGGCGACGCAAGAAATCTTGATGTGAGCTGCGTTGAGCGAATGTCGCCCCCGCCGTTTGTCACGAAATAGCGTCTGTAGCCGCGGGCGCTGACCGCGGCGTTGAGACAACTAATCGCGCGGGTGCCGGGGTCAACGCCCCCGGCTACAGCCCGTGCGCCAGTGTCGGAGCACACGATGGCGCGGAGTGGCTGTGGCGTGATCGTGGGTGGTGACGATCAGTTCGCGGCGGCGCAGGGCTACAAGCGCAATTTGGATGGCGCTTTTGGAAAGGCCGGTCGCGTCGGCAAGCGTTCGTAAACTCGCGGCGACCGGTTTCCATTTCGTCCGCGCAGCCTGTCCAAAAAGATAGAGATAAACCAGATAAGCTGCTGGCTTTTGGTCATGGCCGCTCAAATCGCGCATCAGGACGTCGAGAACGTAATCGTCAATGGGAATGGTTTGTTTGAAGCGAGGCATGAGGAAAAGATGAAGGCAGAGGGCTGAAGTGAATTCTTCCGACGCTACAGGCGATTGCGTCTAAAGTCCGAGCTCTACTTCACGCAATGGTAGACGCCGCACAGCGACTCCTGTAAGAGCAAGAAAGCCGCTCCGGATACCTCCGAAGCGGCTTTGACTTTGTTTTGCTAGGATATTTCCGAATTGCTATCTCTTAGTCGGCCCAATCGCCCGTTGTGCGCAGGCTCTCGAAGTTCTCGAGGAAGCTCGGCTCAACCGGTGTGCCATCTGCCTTCAACGTAATAGCGAGGAACTGGTCGCGCGCGATACCGCCATCGGTCGGGTCTTCGATCACCGGGCAGATTGCATAACGCAGTGGATCATTGTTCGGCCGCGTCGTGACAGTGACGTAACCCCGGCTCAGCAGGTTATCGATGTCGCTGATGCTTGCGATGATGGGAGTACCATCGAGGGCTTTACCGTTTTGGCGGGTCAGTGACCTCAGAAATTGCTGACCCGCGCCGGTGTTCAATGCCCTCGGGGTGAAATTTACCCACTTATGGATCCAGAGACCAAGCGGATCAGCCCCGAAGTAACCATGGCGCATATCGAGCAACGATGACTGGCGGAAGGTGAAGCCAATCGGGTCAGTCCCTGCCTGCGGGAACAGATACTCCGTGAAGCTATCGGCGATCGTGCGCGCTTGCCGTCCAGCTGCATTCGCCGTGAAAGCGTTGGCGCTGATCCCACCAAGAACCGTGAAGTAGTTGATGTCGCCACTATGATCGTAGGCGGGGAGGGTCAGCAAGGCGCGCACGTTTCTTTGGAAAGGAAAGATGGGGGTGTCGTTGACGGCGATCCCTGTGCCAGGCTGCATACGTCCACTGATCAAGGCTGGGTTGACGCCGTTCTGGAGGTAATAGGCGTCGGTGAAGTCATAGAGCCGATCCTCGACGTCGGCTTTGATGAGCGACGGCACTGCAAACAATGCCATCACAACTAGGTTTATCAGATTTTTCATGGCCCCCCGATAAGCCAGCGCGCAAGTGGCCGCAGGTTGTTAAAGGTTCCGCAGTTGTAACCTTAATTCGTCGCAAGTAGTCACCCTGCAGCATGGAAAAGTCGTGCCTGACGAGATCACGCATCAGGATACCAATCACGCAAACGCCGACCGGACTCGTTTCGCGAGATCAGGTGTGTCACTTCACGAAGAGAGTCCGGCTAAAATTACCGCTATACCGATAAACGGACAGCGATTTCTTACGAGAACTGCTGTTCGCATCTGGACGCAGAGAGATCGGTCACATTAGGTTCGGCGCATCATGATCAAGCAAATCAAATTCGTTAGCATTCCAGTCGCCGATCAAAATCGCGCGCTCGATTTTTACACGGACAAACTTGGATTCACGATCATCACCGATCAGCCATTCGACGAGAAACAGCGCTGGATCGAATTGCGAATTCCAAAGGCGGAGACACGAGTCGTGCTGTTCACGGCCGAAGGCGACGAAAACCGAATCGGCTCATTCATGAACATGTCTTTCACGTGCGAGGACATTCACAAAACGTATGCCGAGCTGCAGAAACGCGGTGTGGAATTTGAGGGGCCGCCACAAAAACAACCGTGGGGCACCTACGCGATGTTCAAGGATAGCGAAGGCAACCGGTTCGTTGTTTCATCGGAGTGAAGGAATAGCGGCGGATTGCAGCGGAGGGACGCTTCGCTACAAATCGCACTTTCTAACTACGCGACAGATTCAAAAGCAACGAAGCGCGTAACAGGCGATGCAAGTCGTTTCGCGACCGGCCTCACAGCATCCGATCTCCTATGGGATCCAAAAGAGTCACGACGTTGCTGTCGTGACTCTCGCATGAACGCAAACTGCGCTTGGCTATTTCTTGCCTGCGCGGGTGTAGGCGATTTCCATGGTTTTCACGTCCTGCCCGCCACGGTTCTCGTACCACTCCAGAGTGTGATGGTCCTTGTCGGTCACCTTGATGACTTCGCGGATCTGTTGCTTCACACCGGGAACGCCTTCGTATTCGCTGGTGTACGTGAAGGTCTTCGTCGTGGGATCGTAAGTGCCTTCAGAGAACATGATGCCCGTGCCCATGTTATCGATCCATGAGCCGACGAATTTCTTCTTCACATTGTCGTAGCCGTCAATTCCATGTCCTACGAACGTCATCTCCTTCTTCTTACCGTCTGGACCGGGCATTTCCATTTTCCCGGTCACATCGAGTGTGGAGAAACGGCCGTTCATGATCGATTTTCTGACGGCAGTGCCCTTTGATTCCTCCGGCTTGGCATTCGGATCGGGGTTCATCCAGAACTTGATGGTGTAAGTCCAGTTGCCGTCGAGGTCGGCAAGGAGCTTGTGGTTTTCATTCAATTTCGCCAGCTCCATCATTTGTTTCATCATTTCCTGCGGATCTGGCTGCCCGCTTGGAGCTGCCGCAGAGCTGGTGGCCGCAGCGGGCGATGAGGCAGTCGTTTGGGCAAATGAAGGAGTCGCGATCAATGTCGCGAACAGAATTGTGATTAATGCGGTGGCTATTTTCATGGCCCGGATTTTGCCAGTGCCAGATGACAAGTGGCAAGTTCGAAAAAAATCGAAGCCGTCGCTCAAGCGGTTATCGAATCAAGGGACCAGGATCAAAGTAGGGCCGAATCTCAGCTATTTGACCGTCGCTAATGCGAAAGAACTCACAAAACGACACTATGGTTCCTTCCGTCGTCTCGAAATCGGCTAGAACGCAGGCGAATTGACCATCGATTATCCGGCGCTTCACCCGCACGTCCTTTGCGCGCACGTTCGAAAGAAACTTTTGCAGCGCCGGTTTGCCGACGATTTTCCCGTTGGTCAGAGGACCTTCAAACGTCACATCTGCTGCGAAACGAACCTTTCCCCAGTCGCCCGTTTTGTAACCGTTAACATACGCATCGAGCAATGCCGCGATCGAATCTCTCTGCCGCTGCGCTGATTGATCAGCGGTTTTAGAACAACTACTTATGGCCAAGCCAGTGCAAGCCGCGAGCAGCAGTGCGAGAAAGAGGGGATACCTACTCTTGTCCATTGCATATTTCCCTCGGAAAGGTCGCAAACGCGGCGTCGCAGCGAGAGATCTCTGTAGTTTGTCGGACGACGCCTCTTAGGGCAAGCAGGCTTCAGCGTGGAATCAACATTGTATTTCCCATTCATTTCGCTCTAGGTAACGTTTTGAAATGAAACGAGAAAATCCGACGATTGAAATTTGTCCGGGCATCTCGCGCCGTACGGTGGCACATGGCGAGAGAATGTATCAAATGCTCGCTACGCTAGCTGCGGGGAGCACCATGCCCGCGCATTCGCATCCGCAGGAGCAGATCGTTCACATTCTCGAAGGTCAAATGCGCCTCATCGTTGAGGGCGTTCCGCACGAACTTTCAACGGGCGATTCGTTCTATCTCGCGAGCGATGTGCCGCACGGTGTGGAAACGGTGTCGCCGACGCGCGTGCTCGATACGTTCAGTCCGCCGCGGAACGATTATCTGGCGATCGACGAAAAAGTTCGCCACGGCGCGCTGTAGAGGTTTTGAGCGGAATAATTGGAGCAATCGGTGATCTGACACCGCCTTAGGCGGACTTCTATACTCGCTTCGCGGAACGCTTGTTCCTATTTCTTTTCGCGTTAACGCGCTTGTTTCTCGTTCCTGATTTGGCGCGACCGGCGCTCGCGCTGTGGAAGCCGCGAACCATCGCTTCACGAATGAGCGCTTCTTCGGCCGGATCCGTGGCGTTGACCATTCGCTCCGCGAGTTGGGCCAATTCTTTGCCGGTCAGCCGTCGTTCAGCATCCAACTGATAAGCAAAACGGATCACACCCAACTGTTCTTTCCGGTCGAGGCGCTTGATCTCCGCGATGATCTGGCTGGCAGTCATACTGGAAGTCTATTGTGGAGAGCAAAAACAAGCAATCGCATACGAACAGCTACTTCCTCTGATCAATAAAGATTTCCCAGCGCTTTACGCTTTCCAGCTTAAGAATACCGTGCTCAGCCCAGGGGTCGTTCTTTAGTTTCTCTCTCACTTCATTTTCGTCTTCAGCCTTGACGATTATAAGAGCGCCATGGGGCAGCCCAGCTTCATCGACCAGCGGACCGCCCATCAAAATGAAATCTTCCTCAACGAGTTGATCGATAAATGCAACGTGTTCATCCCATAAAGGCTGCTCCCGCGTGCCTTTCGATGGGTCGGCATTCGGACCCGCTGAAGAAATCGCCAGGAATGTATTTTTCATTGCAGGAAACGTTCAACGTCCTCGCGTGGCGTCAACTTTTGGGCTCGTCTGAAATCCGCAGCACAACTTTTCCGCGCGTGTGATGTGTCGCAGCCTGTTGTTGGGCCGCAATCGCTTCGCTCATAGGGAGAACCTGCGTCACGGTTGGTTTGATTTTCCCGGCGTCGATCAGTTGCGCGATCTGCGCCAGATCTTCCGCATCCGGATGAACGGAAATGCCCGCGCCACGAATCTCATGTTTCTTAAGCTCGGCTGCGTCCGGGCGTGCAACCAACGACATAACAATGCCGCCTTTCTTCACCACGCCGTAAGAACGCGCGAGCGTTTCTTTGCCGACGGGATCGAGCACGGCGTCCACTTCTTTGGCGACATCTTCAAATTTGGTCTTCGTATAATCCACAGCTACGTCTACGCCGAGCTCCTTCAGGAGATCCTGGTTGGCCGTCGAAGCGGTCGCTATCACGCGTGCACCGCGCGCTTTGGCGATTTGAATCGCGAAGCTCCCCACGCCGCCCGAGCCGCCGTGAATAAGAACTGTTTGTCCAGGTTGCAGCTTCGCCACGTCCATCAAGGCTTGCCACGCGGTCAAGGCACCCATCGGTACCGCAGCGGATTCCACAAAATTTAGGGACTTGGGCTTTGCGGCCACTTCCGATTCCTTGACCGTGACGTAATCGGCCCAACCGCCGCCGAAAGTTGGGTAGCCGTAAACGGCGTCGCCGACTTTAAGCTTCCTGACGTTGGCGCCTGTTTTCTCTACGACACCTGCGATGTCGTAACCAGGAATCAATGGCAGGTGAGTACCGAATTCCCGCGCGTATTTGCCGCTGAGAGTGAGCGGGTCGGCCGGATTAACGCTGCTCGCGATTACGCGCACCAGCGATTCATCGTCGCTCGGCTCGGGTCGCGGAACCTCTTCAAACTTTAAGACTTCAGGCGCACCGTACTCATGCGCAACGACCGCCTTCATCAGTGGCTTCTCCTCTGCGCGCGCGATAGGAGTTAACAGCTGTGACACCGCTGCAACGCCTAAGATGATAGGGATGCAGTGAGATCTTTGCATAGGGCAGCTTCGCGCGCGATTGCGCGCGGCGCGAACCCGAAATTCAGCTTTCCATTGAACCCTGCTGCGCTAGGTGCACAGTAATCGGAACGAGGTGAAAGCCCCTGCCACCACTCAGAATTCAGGTGCGAGAAGAATAATCGTTGTTCTCGCGGTGACGATGACCGTCTGTCTAGTCTCGTTAATCATCGCAGGCGTCGCCAGCCTGGTTTCACTAGCCGACAGAATCCATCCTGTTGCTGGCACAATCGTTTTCTGGGCCGTTTGCCTGACTGCTGGATTGTTAGCCCTCTACTACGCAATCGCATACACGAGGCTTCCTGCCGCTCTCGGTCCGCCCGAAGAAGAGTCCGGCCCGAAGTACGACGCCTATTTGCAAACGGTCCGCGCGCGTCTCGCTGCAAATCCACGGACACGAGATTTGCCAGTCGTCACCAAGGAGGAGATCGACAAGGCGATTGGGCATCTGTCATCCCAAGCGGATCTAGTTGTCCGCAGAACTGCAAGCGCTGTTTTTCTTACCACGGCCTTGATGCAAAATGGCCGGCTCGATGGGCTCATCGTTCTTTTTACTCAAATTCAAATGGTCGGACGTATCGCGCGCATTTATGTGCAGCGTCCCTCGCCCCGCGAACTCGTGCGACTGTATGCGAATGTTGCCGGCACAGCCTTCGTCGCGAGCGGACTGGAGTCGCTTGACCTTGGAGAGATGGTTGCGCCGCTTGCTGTGTCTGTCGTTCCGGCGCTTAAAGGCGGAATCCCCGGCTTGAGCGGGATTTCAGCTCTTCTGGTGAAATGTGTTTCCAATGGCGCTGCGAACGCGTTCCTGACATTGCGCGTGGGAGAGGTCGCGCGACGCTATTGCGAATTGACTTCAAAATGTCCACCTGAACTTATCCGTAAATCCGCTACCGCCGCGGCGGTTCAACATCTTGGTCGAATCGTGCGCGAAAACGGCGCGCTGGTGGTGAAGAAGATTTGGGCAAGCACTGGACGCGCGCTCATCGACAGCGGCGTATCAAAGGCCGAGGACATTGCAGGGGCGACGCGCGATCTTTTTGGAAAAATTTCACCGTGGCGATTGAAAGAGGAAAATCCACTCGCTCGTCCGTGATTCGCTGAACCAGGATGATGTTGTTTCCTCGAGCAGTTGTGCTTTTGATCGCCGTCATTTGCCTCGGCTCGATTCGAGCATCCGCGGAATCGAATACAGGGTCGCATAATGTTGAAGTCGACGACGGCGTCTCGTTGCGAGTGATCGAAGCGGGGAAGGCGGGCACCGGACCAGAGCTAGTCTTTATTCCCGGGTGGAGCACAGGCGCGGACATTTGGCGTCATCAAATCGACACGTTCGCAAAAACGCATCGCGTCATCGCGTTCGATCCCCGTTCTGAGGGCGAATCGACGAAGACAACGAAGGGGAACACCCCAGAAACTCGTGCGCAAGATTTGCATGCATTGCTGGAACGCTTGGGCGTGCGACACGCAATTCTTATAGGATGGTCGCAAGGTGTTCAGGACA
>JBKPLX010000149.1:0-34279 GCA_046731855.1 Verrucomicrobiota bacterium
CACCAATACGCCGACGCTGATCAGAAGCTCTGCAAGGGTAAACGCAGCGAGGTGATGCCGCATATCCATGATCTGTCGTCTTGTAGCGCCGTGACCGCTCATCCTCATCTTCTATCAAAGGCGGTAAAGGTTTCTACTGAACCGGTAGCATTGGTCGGCGTGGCTGCGGCAGGCCAAGTGACTTTAACGTCAGCATAACGTAACGCTGCGGAACCGGTCCATGTTATGTTAAGTTGATAGCGCGGTTGGAAGGGCGTTGGAGAGGCAGGAACCAGCGAACTCGCAGCTTGCCCCTGACCATCAAAGTATATCGGGGGCGGATTCGTTCCGAACGTAATGTTGAATTGTGACGAAGTGCTGCTGTTTTTGGGAGTTGCTCGTAGATCGGCAACCACTGCGGCAATAATGTTGGTTGCAGCCGTTTGAGACGTTGCGTTCCGATTTGTTTGCAGGCCGACTGGCATCAAACCGAAGACTGCAATCAAGCAAAACGCAGCGATACCAAGGGCGAGAGTGACTTCGACGAGAGAAAAAGCGCAATTACTTCGCCTTTTCATCGACGATAAATCCTTACGTTGCCGGTGAGTCCACCTATTTGAATGGCAGTCACGTTACCTAACCACGTGTTTCCACTTTGAGTTGCAGCGAGCGTATTACCGTGAGTGGGCAAAACTCCAACTTCTGCAGCCTTCACTATGCTGAAATTCCCTCCGTGAACTAGAGCCTCACCTCGAGGGCTGAACTGAATCCACTTGTTGAAAGTCGTCTGTTGAGCCGTGAACGGATAAGGAGTGTTTGTTGAGGTGGAAATTCGGTGGTCACTGTCCACGGGTTCGCGGCTTTCAAATTCCGTTCCATCATTTTGTGGCTGCCCGGTGTCCCCAATATGAATGTTGTCCAACGTATTCATCTTTCCGATTTGCGTAAGTTTGTCGGGGGGAAGCAGACCATTGGCGCCCCAAAGATTTGTGCCATCCTTGGAAGCAACGATCGCGATCTTAACTTGCCCAGTGATGGCGTCCTGGTTGGTATTCGCGCCGATCGAACCGGCGAACCCGACCCAAGTGTAAGTGTTGTTTGCCTTCGCGTACGTGCGGGCGGTATCAAGCACGCCCTTGATCGTGTAAGCGGCGCTGGTGACATCCGTGCCACTTTTGATGGTTGTAAATGCCGGAGCGATTAACACCAGTAAGAGAGCGATAATGCCGACTACGATAACCAGCTCCAGCAACGTAAAAGCGCTGGCGCGCTCATGTTGTAGAGACCCGAGAACGCGGCGACTGAGACAGCCGCCGGCACAACCCCGCTCGCTGGCTTGCTGGGGAAACATGGAGTGAAGGAGGAGCGCGCATTATAACAAGGGCCCGCCTGTGCGCAAGCCTGCGTGGAACGCGGGGCAACCAACCTCGGGCCCTTGGCTTCCTCTCGGCGCGTTCTTGCAGTATTGCGGTCGGCATCCATTCACCGTTGCCGAGGCCGAGCTTGTCGCTACAGTGACGGCCTTATGCCGTACAAAGATGTCGCTCCGCCTGCAGGTGAAAAAATTACCAGAACCGATAAATTGAATGTGCCGGATCAACCGGTCATTCCATTTATCCGCGGAGACGGCACCGGGCCGGACATCTGGGCCGCGAGTGAGCGCGTGTTCGATGCCGCAGTCGAAAAAGCGTACGGCGGCAAGAAAAGAATCGCATGGTTCGAGGTGTACGCCGGGCAGGCAGCGAAGGACAAATTCGGCGAATGGCTACCGGAAGATACCGTTGAAGCGTTCCGCGAGTATCATGTCGGGATCAAAGGTCCGCTGACGACGCCGGTTGGCGGCGGCATTCGTTCGCTCAACGTCGCGTTACGGCAACTGCTCGATCTTTTCGTCTGCCTGCGCCCGGTGCAGTACTTCGATGGCGTCCCCTCGCCCCTCAAGCATCCGGAGAAAGTTAATATGGTGATCTTCCGCGAAAACACGGAAGACATCTACGCAGGCATCGAATTCGCCGCCGGCACGCCGGATGCGCAAAAGGTTCTTGATTTTCTAAAAAAAGATTTTCCGCAGCAGTATGAGAAAATTCGGTTCGGGACAAAACAGAAAGCGGCGGAATTTTGGAAAAAAGTCGGCGCACCGGAACAGGACGATGTTTGTGTAGGAATTGGAATCAAACCGGTCAGTCGGTCCGGCACCGTCCGCCTCGTGCATAGCGCGATCTCGTATGCGATAGCGAACCGTCGCAAGAGCGTGACGCTGGTCCACAAGGGTAACATCATGAAGTTCACGGAAGGCGCGTTCCGCGACTGGGGCTATGAGGTGGCAAAACAATATTTCGGCGCGAAGGAGATCGATGGCGGCCCATGGTGCGAGATTCCCATGGGCAAACCGGGTGCCGGTATTGTGATCAAGGACGCCATTGCCGATAACGCGCTCCAGCAATTCCTGTTGCGCCCGGCGGATTATGATGTGATCGCCACCCTTAATCTGAATGGCGATTACATGAGTGACGCGCTGGCGGCGCAGGTGGGTGGAATTGGAATCGCGCCTGGCGGGAATATCAATTACATCACCGGTCACGCGGTGTTCGAGGCCACCCATGGCACCGCGCCGAAGTATGCCAATCAGGACAAGGTCAATCCCGGCTCGGTGATTCTGTCGGGCGAAATGATGTTCCGTTACATGGGCTGGACGGAAGCAGCCGATTTGATTCTGAAAGGCCTAAGGGGCGCGATTGCCAGCAAACGTGTTACTTATGATTTCGCGCGTTTGATGGAGGGTGCCATCGAGATCAAGTGTTCGCAATTTGGCGATAACGTCATCGAGCACATGTGAAGGGAGAATACGAGGGCCGCATGTCAAAGCTCAAAGGAATGATAAATGATCAAATGATGAAACAATATCGATTTAACAGGTTACGCTTCTCCGTTTGTCGTTCCTTAATCATTCGTCATTTGTCATTCGTCTTTATCGTTGCTCTCACCGGTGCAGCCGGCATCGTGCGCGCGGAGAAGCGCAACATCACCGAAAAGGATCTGTTCGATTTCGTCTGGATCGGAGACCCGCAAATTTCGCCGGATGGATCGCACGTGGCGTTTGTGCGCATTACGGTTAATGAGAAGAAGGAAGGTTACAACACGTCCATCTGGAGCGTTCCAGTAGCTGGCGGCGAAGAGCCTCATCAACTAACTAAAGGCGATCACGATTCCACGCCTCGATGGTCGCCGGACGGAAAATTTTTGCTCTTTCTGCGCGCGACTGAGAAGAATGGCAAGCCCGAGCCGCCGCAACTGGCGATCCTGCCAATGGCGGGGGGCGACTCATTTGTCTTTACCGATCTGCCGAAAGGCGCAGGAAATCCTAGCTGGGCGCCAGATGGAAAAACAATCGCGTTCACAAGCGAGACTAACGCTGAAGACCTGACCAAGCAGGAAAAGAAGAAAGCAAAAGAAGAAGAAGCAAAAAAAGCGAGCAGTGGAAATCCTCCTGCAAGCGCAGATGAACGCGAGAGCGATGTTCGCGTGGTCACGCGCGCCGTTTACCGGCAGGACAATGAAGGCTACATCGACCCCAAGCACCCCACACACATCTGGCTCGTAAGCGTGCCGAGCAGTGCCGGCGAAAAAGTAAAGCCACGCCAGCTCACTACCGGCCGATTCGATGAAGATAGCGCCACCTGGTCCAAGGACGGTTCGCAGATTTATTTCACATCGGACCGGAATGACGAGCCGTACTACGAACTGCCAAAGACTGATCTTTATTCGGTGGCGGCAGCCGGCGGCGAACCAGTAAAAATCACAACGATTGATTTACAGATCGGGGGTTTTGGCCCGGGCGGAGGCGCGCTGTCGCTCAGCCCCGATGGGAAACAAGTCGCGTTTACAGCATCGACCACACGCCCGATCACGTCGTATACGCAGCCCGATCTCTGGGTCCTCGATCTTTTGCCAAACGCAAAGCCGCGCAATTTGACGGCGAACTTTGATTTCGATGTGCCTGGGTTCGTGATTGGGGACGGCGCCGCGCCGCGGGCGGGTGGACAAAACAAGCCGATATGGACCCCAGATGGCAAAGGCCTCATCGCCGTTTACACGAAGGAAGGAAAAGCGAATCTCGCGCAGTTCGATCTGCCTGTAGCGCAGGACGCCGATATCGGCAGGGCTGGAGTGCACGATCTCACTTCTGGAAACCAAGGGGTGATGAGTTTTCGCGCGTTGCCTGACGCCTCGAAGTTGATTTACGTAGTTTCGGCACCAACGCGTATCAACGATCTTTTTGTCCTGGATCGCGCGACCGGCGACGCGCAGCCCAAACAATTGGCGCATGTCAACGACGAGCTGTTTTCCAAGCTAAACTTAACCGAGCCGGAAGAGATTTGGTACGACAGCTTTGACGGCAAGCGTATCGAAGCATGGTTGCAGAAGCCGCCGAACTTCGACCCACACAAGAAATATCCGTTGATCCTGAATATTCACGGCGGACCGCACGTTGCGTACGGTTATGTTTTCGATCACGAATTCCAGTGGATGGCGGCCAAGGGTTACGTGGTGCTTTATCCGAACCCACGCGGCAGTACCACCTACGGCCAGGAATTTGGAAACATCATTCAGTATCATTACCCAGGGGACGACTACAAAGACCTGATGGCCGGCGTGGATGATGCGATCAAACGCGGTTACATCGATGACAAGAAACTCGGCGTGACCGGCGGTAGTGGCGGCGGCCTGCTGACCAACTGGGTTGTAGGCCAAACAAACCGCTTTGCCGCAGGGGTTGCGCAACGCGACATCGCCAGTTGGGAAGACTGGTGGTATTCGGGGGACTTCACACTTTTCCAGCCCTCGTGGTTCAAAGGGCCGCCATTTGAAGACCCGCAAGAGTATCGAGAGCGTTCGCCGATCAGCTACATTAAGAATGTGACGACGCCGATGATGTTTATTCTCGGGGAAACAGATTACCGGACTCCGACTGGCGCCGGCGGTGAACAAATGTTTCGGGCTTTAAAATTCCGCAAGATTCCGACCGTGATGGTCCGATTTCCAAACGAATCGCACGAGCTTTCCCGTTCCGGTCAGCCGTGGCACCGCGTCGAGCGCCTGCAGCACATCGTTGGCTGGTTCGATCACTGGCTGATGGGGACACCCAAGCCCGAATACGAGGTCGCACAGGAAGAAAAAGCATCGGCCAAGAAAGGCAGCACTCATTCGCCTGCCTGGCCATAGGCTTGGCGGGTCATTCGTTATTTATCATTCGTCACTGACGCTATTGGCACTGAATTACTCTTAATGAATCGGTTAACTCCTGCTTTGCGCCAGCAACGCGAAGATGGATCACGTGTGGGCGTCGGTCCCTAAGTTGCGGTGGCGTTGGAATGCGAAAGGCGTGCCGGCCATTTCGGTAGCCGGCACCCACGAGATCCTCCCGGAACTGATTCGCCGGGAACGCCATCAGGTATTGGTCGCGATCCCAAAGTTCAATATGGACCTCAGCGTCCACCTCGTTTTTGTCCCAAATCCAGCCGGAAATCGCCGTGCAATCTGCGTGCTCGATTTTGCTGGCAAAATGCGGCAGCGGCGTAGCCCCAATGCGTCCTGAAAAAATCAGCAGGCCGAAGCAAACAAACTGGAACGTGATAAAGGTAGACACGACCCGCGAGACAAGATCGTCGCGCCAATGGCGGTGCACCTTGTTCCAGCGGGAAAAAATATGAAACGCGGAGAGCAACGCGGCCTGGTAAAATCCGTATGCAATGTAGTGCGGCTCAGGCCCGTGCCAGAGTCCCATTAGTCCAAACGCAAGAAAATAGCCTACGATTGGGGCAACTTCCTTGTGCGCAAACCATTTACCGCGCATCGCTGCGTAGAGAAAGCGCATGTAAACATGATCACGAAACCAAAATGAAAGAGTGATGTGCCAACGATTCCAGAAATCGCGGATATTCCGGGCAAGAAACGGTCGATCGAAGTTTTCTGGAGTATGGACGCCGAAAAGATAACTCAGAGCAATGGCAAAAGCGCTGTAGCCGGCAAAATCAAAAAACAAGTAGAAGCTGTATGCATACATGTAACTCACCAACGCCGCGAAAGTCCCACTGCTGGCGGCTCGGTCCAGCCAGTATTGTTTGATCAGCGCGGCAAAAATGAATTTGTAAAGGAACCCCCGAAAAATGCGGTGCACCGCCCCGTCGAGATCGACGAGAAATTCCTCGCGGGTTCGCCTCTTTCTCCATTCACCCGCGAAACGTTGGAACCGGTCAATTGGGCCGGCCGAAATGGTTGGGAAGAAAAAAAGGAACATCGAAAGATCGAGCGTCCCTGGCAGAGCGATGACTTTATCGCGCAAGCAAAATACAACATCCAATGCCCGAAACGTGATGTATGAAATTCCGAGAAAACCAAACTCGCTTCTCGGCGACACGACCGGAAGAAGTTTGGACGCTGCAAGCGGAAACAGGCTTGCCGCGACCGCAACATAGAACGGCCGGCCGGCCCGTGCCCCGCTTTTCGCAAAAACGCACACCGTTGCCCACTGCCAGACGGCGAAACCGATGACGATCCAGATTTCGCGAACTGCAAAACGGGGTCGGATGTCTAATGAGCCGTGATACTGCACCATTAGCATCGCAACAGTCACCAAGATCGCCCAGCGCCAGCCTGCTTTGCCAAACAAACCGAGGATGATCGTCGGAACTACCGCGTAAAGCAGGAGCCCAAAATACGTGAAATCGCCGTAGGGAATCACAGAGACTGAGCCAGCCGGGCTCTGTCGGCCTTCCCGTTCGGCGTCAGTGGAAAAGCATCGAGAAAAACGAATTTGCGCGGCAACATGTACACTGGCAGCCGCTCGGCCAGCTGCCGTCGCAGCGATTGTGTTACTTCGAAATACGAGGCCTCAATTCGGCTGCTGAGCAATACAAAAGCCGCGAGCGACTGGGGCACGCCATTCTTAATCACCGGTGTCACGACTGCGTCCCTTACGGAGGGCAACGCCAGAAGGTTTGCTTCGACATCGCCAACTTCGATGCGGTAGCCGCTGAGCTTGAGCTGCGAATCCATGCGGCCCTCAAAAAAAAGTAAGCCATCACGAAATCGGCCCTGGTCGCCGGTCCGATAAGCCCGCCGATCGCAATGCTCACAGAAAGCGGCAGCCGTCAGGTCCGGACGTCCAAGGTAGCCAGGGCTAACATTTGGTCCCACAATGACAATTTCGCCTCGCTCATTTGGCGGCAAAGGTTGGCCGGCGTCATTCACGACGAGAACATCGGTCCCGGGCATCGCGCGTCCCACTGGCAAGTGCGAGTACCTTTCCAAGATTGAATGGTCTATCCGTACGGAAGTGGTGGCCACTGTCGCCTCGGTCGGGCCATACATGTTCCACACTTGCGCTCGCGGAAAGCGCTCAAGCAGACGAGCCGCAGTTTGCGCGGCGAGTGTTTCGCCGCAGAAAAGAAAACGCCGAATGCGTGGAAGCATTCCTTTGGCAAATTTCTCTTCAACCAGGCACATTTGTGCAAACGCTGGCGTGGAAACCCACGTGGTCGCGCCGGAATTTCCAAGCGCTCGATAAAGCATTTTCGGATTTGCCACGAGATCGCGGCCTATACTGAAAAGGGTGCCTCCCGTGGCAAGGTTGCAATACAGGTCCATCACCGAGAGATCGAATGAGAATGGCGCCGTATTCAGGAAGGTCTCGCCAAGGGCGACGAACTTCTGTTCCTCGAGCATCCATGCAACGAAATGCGCCAGGCACCCGAGCGTAATGATAACGCCTTTCGGTTCACCGGTGCTGCCGCTGGTGAATAAAACGTAAAATGGGTCATCGCGCTGCGCGCGGGTAATAGGAGCAGGCGTAGCAGCGCCTGAAAGTTTTGCGATGTCTCCCGGCGTGAGAAGTAAAGCCGGGCGCGAGATTGCGAGAATCTTGTCGATGCGTTGTTGAGGCAATACTGTGTCCAGCGGAACATACGGTCTGCGGGATTTTACCGCCCCCAGAAATGCAATGAGCATCTCCGGCTCACGATGTCCCAGCACCGCGATCGGAGCGCGATTGTCGCCGAAGAGTTCTGCCAGGTGCGCAGCGAGGGCGTCCGAACGCCGGCGGAGCTCGCCATAGGTCAGCCTCTGATCTCCACTGATGTGGGCGATCGCATTCGGAGCCGCAACTGCCCATTGATCGATTTGTTCGATGAGGTCCACTCAGAAACCCTGATAAACAAACGGCGGCGTGGAAAAATCGCCCCGACCGTACATCGCGATCAATCCCGCAATAACAGCGAGGTAATACAGAACCAGCAGCGCCCGCCAGAGCGCTGGATGTGCCCTGATCCGGCTCACGCGTTCACCAGCATCCGGCTCTCAAGGTCAGCGATAATCTTGCGCGGCGTCCCCCAATTTTCGCGCTCGAATTCCGCCGGAGAAATCTTAAGACTGAATTCCTCCTCTATTCTTACCATCAACTCCACCGTCTTAATCGAGTCCAACAACTGGCATTCATAAAGAAGCACCTCGACGTTCGTTCGGACCTCATCGGTTTCTGCTACCTCGGCCAGAAGTTGCAGCACTTTCTCGCGGAATGGACTCATAGACGCCTGTCGCCGCTGCACTGCGGAACGCCCGAGCAGGACATCGACACCTGATCAACTCCGTAGGACACGTCAATGGAAAAAATTATCAATAACACGATCTTAAAACCTCCAGCGTTTTGCGGTGACATAAGGCGGCGGGACGTTTCTCACCCATGGGACGCGATGATTGCATGATGTTTCAAGATTATGCCCTCGAACGAGACCCCGCACGTGAGCCGAGGTATGAAGATCGCGTAGGATATGACCCTATGCGTGCCACGAGCGGGGCATCCGACAAGCGCCTCAAGGCATCGCCTGATCAGCCCCGTGGGGCACGTCCATGCAAAAAATCGTCAATGGCGCGATCGTAATAGATCCAGCCTTTCGCAGTCAGGTGATTTTGGTGACGGTAAAGAAAAGCCGGATCTTGATCATGCCCCTTAAATTCAACTAGTCGGAAATGATACCGCTGTACCAGGGCGCGAAGCTTTACGTAATAATCTTCGCGAGCCGAACGCGACACCCCGTTCCGATCGTAAAGGTCGCCGGCAAGGGGCATAGTGAATAGTAGTGGCGAAGCGTGAATGATTGTGAGCGTACGCAAGAGCAATTCTAAATCGATCCAGGCCGTAGATGCATTCATGTGTTCCCGAAATGCCGCGTCCTGACGACCGGGGGGTTTTTCTTCGCCCAAGCTCGAAGCTTTTGTAACCTTGTCGGCATCCGCATTCTTGGTGCCGCCTGCGCTTGCGATGAGCTTCGACCAATCGGGTGTTTCTGGATGAAACGGCGCCGCGGGCTTGATCTTATGCCGAATGTATTTGTACGCCGCAAAATGATCCTGCAGCTCCAGTATGGTCGCCTGTGCTTTTCCAATTGGCCAGAGCGCACAGAAAATGATGCGATCGAGCCAACGGCCAGAAGCCAGTCGTCGTAACGCGAATTCGAGGAGCGGGCTGTTTTCTAGCGTGCTCGGATACTTTAGCATCCGTGAAGCGATGTCACGCTTCAGCTCGAAATCGAGCGCAGTCCCAAATACCATTTCGCTCGCAGCCATCGGCGAAAAATTTCCCTTGTAACCTTCCGACCATCCGGGACCGGGCTTTACAAACCAGCCGGGCGAAAGCGAGATAGCAACCCTTTTGCCCCGCAAGTCTGAACCGAGCGCGCCAATTTTTTGCAACATGATCAGAGAATCCGCGCCTCCAGCGCCAACCGGCGAAACTTGGAAACCTGTCGGAGCAGTGCGAAAAAACATGTGCGCCCTCTCTGGCACTGGAACTGCCGTCAATTCCGAGCTGCCATAGAGCGGTAATACATAGGGAGCGCGCGCAGCCGCACGTTGAAACGCCAGGCCCTGGTTCTTAAGCGGGAATAACTCGGGAGCGCTCGCGTGAATGGTTATTAGTTCGAGATGAACCGCTGCCATTTCTGCGCCAAGCAAAACGGCCGCCACCACGCCGGAAGCAATCAGCCCTGCAAACAAATGCGGCATGCCTTGCCTTGGATGAACGCGGACCATGATTTCGCGAAGCTATTCCCGCGATTTGCCGCTGCAATTGAATTTCACTAACACCACAGCTCGACGATAGCGAGAACGGTTTGAAGGCAACCACAGACGCTAACCACGACGGCCGCATCCCCTTGGTTTTATTTGGATTTGCACACTCAAGGGCCGATACTCAAATTTAATTTAATACCAGGCATTCTTCGTATTCTTATGTCGTCCTCTTCACTCTGGCAGCGTTTTCAGCAGTACTACTTGTATTACCGCGACCTTGGTTTTTCCCTCGACATCAGTCGGATGAAATTCCCGGATGATTTCTTCAAAAAAATGGAGCCAAATGTGGATAAAGCATTTGCGGGGATGCGCGCGCTGGAGGCCGGGGCAATCGCTAATCCCACTGAGAAGCGAATGGTGGGACACTATTGGCTCCGAAATCCCGCACTGGCGGCCACTCCTGAAATTCGCGCCGAGATCGAACAGACCATCAAACGCATCAAGACGTTCACGGCTGATGTTCACGCCGGAAAAATCACGGTTGAAAATGGAAAACCATTCAAGCACGTGTTGCTCATTGGAATTGGCGGCTCCGCGCTCGGACCGCAATTCGTCTCAGACGCTCTCGGATCACAGCGTGATCCAATGGACATCTTTTTTTTCGATAACACAGATCCAGACGGCTTTGACCGCGTCTTCGACAAGATGGGTGATGAACTGGCGCAGACACTTGTCGTGGTGGTTTCAAAATCTGGCGGGACAAAGGAAACACGAAACGGAATGCTCGAGGCGGAAGCAAAATTCAAGGAAAAGGGACTCCAATTTAACAAGCATGCGGTGGCGGTAACCGGCGTGGGCAGCGACTTGGATAAGTACGCCGAAAAGAACGGTTGGCTCGCCCGATTTCCGATGCACGATTGGATCGGTGGCCGCACGTCGGTAATGAGCGCTGTCGGGCTTTTGCCGATGGCCCTGCAAGGTCTTGATATCGATGATTTTCTCGCCGGCGCAGCGGCGATGGATGAGCACACTCGTACAGAGGACGCGATGCAAAATGCCTCCATGCTTCTGGCGCTGATGTGGTATTACGCCGGGGATGGCAAAGGCGACAAAGACATGGTGATCCTTCCGTACAAGGACCGGCTGGCATTGTTTGCGAAATATCTACAACAACTGGTGATGGAATCGCTTGGAAAAGAAAAGGATCTCGACGGAAAGATCGTGCATCAAGGCATTGCTGTTTACGGCAACAAGGGATCGACCGATCAACATGCCTACGTGCAACAGTTGCGTGACGGTGTTTTGAATTTTTTCGTGACTTTCATCGAAGTGGACAAGGATCGGCGCAACCCGGCGGTCGAAATCGAAGATGGAGTCACAAGTGGCGATTACCTCCACGGATTTCTGCGCGGGACACGAAGCGCGCTTTACGAGAGCGGGCGCGAATCAATCACCATGAGCATACCGGAGGCGAACGCATTCAACATCGGCGCGTTGATCGCACTCTATGAGCGCGCAGTGGGCTTTTATGGATCGCTGGTCAACATTAATGCTTATGACCAGCCCGGCGTTGAGGCTGGAAAAAAAGCGGCGACAAGATTATTGGAGCTTCAAAAACAAGCGCGCGCGAAATTGACTAGTGAACCCGGTAAAACGGCCGAAGAAATTGCGCGTTCCATAGACGTAGACCCGGAAGACGTGTTTCACGTGCTGCGCCACTTGGCCAACAACGATTCACATATCCGGGTTTCGCGCGGCGAGGAACCGGCCGACGATCAATTTTCGTACGCAGACTAGAATGCTGGAGACCAAGCCAGAATATGGCGGAGCGGCCTTCTGAAAGTCGAACCAGCGCCCTGAACGTTGCCTGGAGCGACGTCGTTCGTTTCATTCGGCAGCTTAGTCACGATCTGCGCAATCATCTAAACGCGATCGAACTGCAGTCCGTTTATATCAGCGAATTGCAGCGAGAAGATGAACTCAAAAGCGAAATCAAGCGCTTGCGGGGAATGGTTTCTGGGCTGACCTCCGCCTTACAATCACTTTCCAAGGCAGTCAGTGACGTCAAACCCAACCTGATCCCGTACCCGGCGGCCGATTTGGCGGAAGATTTGCGCAAGAAAATTGATCATGATTTCTCCGGGGAACGCCCGGCAATCACCTGGAACATTCAAGTTGGTGACGCGACGCTGAATGTTGATCCTCAGCTTTTGCAGGAAGCGTTTTCAGAGCTTTTTGCCAATGCTTTCCATCACAATCGTGGCCAGGGTACCCTCGTTGCGACTGCCAAGACGGACAAGAGCCGGCTCCTTTTTACCCTTCAGGAGCCAAAAAGCGAATTTAACTTGTCGACCGAGAGCTGGGCGCGTGAGCCGCTTCGGAAAATTAGTCAGGGCCATTACGCTCTTGGTCTGAATCGCGTCCGGGCTATCGTAGAAGCTCACGGTGGCGAAATATGTGCTCAATATGATCCAAATGTTTCGGCGGTCACTACGACGCTCGTCCTCCCCACCTCAGGGAAGGATGTTTGAGGCAACGCGCCATGTACTGGCTCTCAAGAAACTGAGGCGCACTCGCGGTGTGTATTACGAGCAGTATGAAGCACTAACATGAAAACCAACAACCATCGCGTCCTGATCATCGACGACGAGCGCCCCGTGCTTATGACGCTCGAGGCGTTGCTAAAACGGCATGGTTATCACGTGGATACCGCATCCACGGCCTCCCAGGGGCTCAAATTACTAAGGTCCAAACCTTCGACACTCGTTTTGCTCGATCTCCAATTACCCGACGCTGATGGATTAGAGACGCTCGATCAGATCAAGACCGAAGTTCCCCAGACACAGGTTATCATTTTGACGGCACACGACTCGTTGCACAATGCCATCGAGTCGATTAAGCGCGGTGCTTACCATTTCATCAGCAAGCCGTACGCGCCCGAGGAATTGCTCAGCCTCGTGGAGAAAGCATTGGAAAAACAGTTCCTCTTGCGAGAAGCCGAAGAACTTCGAGAGAAAACAGAGCAACTCGAACGGCGTCTGGAGATGGCCGAGGCGCGGCCCATGCTGATTTTCAAGAGCAAACCGATGCACGAAATTGAGGAATTGATCAATGCAATGGCGCCGTCAGATGCCAACGCTCTCATCGTGGGTGAGAGCGGCGTGGGCAAGGAGGTAATCGCCAATGCTATTCACGCACGGAGCCGGCGCGCGGGAAAGCCAATGGTGAAGCTCAATTGCGCAGCGTTTCCCCAAACGATGATTGAAGGAGAGCTTTTTGGCTATGTGAAGGGTGCGTTCACTGGGGCGTTGAAGGATTTTCCCGGAATGATTGCGGCGGCCGATAGCGGCACGCTTTTTCTCGACGAAATATCCGATATGCCCGCGGAGCTGCAGACGCGGTTTTTGCGCGTGCTTCAAGAACGCGAGTATCGGCCACTTGGAAGCACCCAAACGATGAAAGCGGACTTCCGGGCGATCGCTTCGACCAATCGGCCGATTCCGCAGGCGCTCGCGGAAAACCGGCTGCGCTCCGATTTGTATTACCGGCTAAACACGTTTCAAATCGAGGTGCCGCCACTTCGAAAACGAAAACAGGACATCCCACCTCTGATCGCCGCATTCGTGAAACAGTTTGCTCAGCAGCTCGGCAAACCCGAGCCGGATATTTCGCCGGAAGCGTTTCAAAAATTGCTCGATTATTCATGGCCGGGAAACGTTCGTGAACTGCAAAACGCGATCGAATACGCCGTGGTGTTGGCGCGACAGGGAATGATTGACGTGAAAGAGCTGCCCGCAGAAATACAGTTGCCAACCGCGCTACAACAAACCGAGCGCGCCGCGCTGCCGCGCACGGGTGTGCAGAGCCTCGATGACGTTGAACGAACTGCGATTATTCAGGCCCTTGCAGAATGCCACGGAAACAAGAAAAAAGCAGCAGAACTTCTCGGCATTCAGCGCCCCACGCTCTACAACAAGATGAAGCGCTACGCGATCGAGTTGTAGCTGGGCGATTCGTTAATTTGTTACCCGCCTCAGCGGTTACATTGGATTCGGTTCAACGAATCAACGCTTTAACAGTTCAACGCGGCGAAGAGCCTTCATTCGGACTTCGGCATTGATTCGGCATTCGTCATTCGGATTTCGTCATTTCTGACGATGACCTCCAACTTTAGTTCCTGGAACGCGAGGTGATCGTGGATTAGACCGAGTAACTCAAGGGTCCGCGCATCCGGCATGTGCGCGCAACGCAGCTCGATCCGCGCCCCTTTACCGGCTAGCTCCGGATGCGCTTCCGCCATTTCGCCGTCGAGCATGAATGAAACATACGCGTTGAACCGCTCCTGTAACGCGAGCAATTGTTCGTCAGAACCGTTCCACTCGTTAGACTCATTCATCACCAGAACGACTTCGCCGGTTCTGTTATCCTCCGCGATGACATCGATTATACCTGTCCGTTCTTTCATTTTGCAGTTTGAGGCCGCTATACTTCGGGCGCTTCGCAACTAGACGTTCGGATTTTGATCCCCGATGTTCAACCAAACAAATGATAATCGACATGACTGCGGAGGAGATCCCCGTGCATTGGGCCAAAAAATTCCACCGCGCGGCTGACGATTTGCGCGCATTTTCAACCAGTTCGGGGCGATTGACCTCAATCGCCTTCGGACGAACGTTCATATTGCTGTGCCGAAAATAAAACGTCCCGGTCATTTAACGCTTCTCGGACGGAGCGAAGTGAAATTGCCCGCCTCCCCCGCGGAGACGCGGCTGGAGACTTTCCAAAATCCCGCGCCGCGCCGCAATTACCGAATTCATTTCGAAACCGACGACTTCACTTCGGTTTGTCCAATCACGGGCCAGCCGGACTTTGCCAGGATTGATATCGATTACGTCCCTGACCGTCTCTGCGTCGAAAGCAAATCGCTAAAGTTTTACCTCGCTTCATATCGGAATGAACGCGCCTTCAACGAAGCGGTAACCAACCGAATTCTGGACGATTTCGTAAAAGCATGCGCGCCGCGCGAGGCAATCATAACCGCTCAATTCTCAGCTCGCGGTGGAATTGCTCTTACTATCCGTGCCGAATATCCAGGCAAAGTCAGCCGAGACGGCCGATAAATGGTCGGGCGCACCGAACGAACAGGGTCACAGCTTCATAGAATCCTGCGTCACCGAGCACGAAGTAAATGAAACCCGCAGTCGTCCTTTTGAGCGGCGGAATTGATTCAACTACGACGCTGGCAATTGCAATCGCGGAAGGCTTCGAAGCATACGCGCTTTCTTTTGATTATGGCCAGCGCCACCACATCGAAACGGAAGCCGCATGCCGCGTCGCCGACTCGTTAGGCGTAAAAGAACATCGCATTGCCAAGATCGACATGCGCGTCTTCGGCGGCTCGGCGCTCACTGACGATATCGATGTGCCCAAAAAGCGATCTGAAACAGAATTCGCGCATGGGATTCCGGTCACGTACGTCCCCGCGCGCAACACCATCTTTCTGGCTTATGCGCTTGCCTGGGCGGAGATAATTCCGGCCAGTGACATTTTTCTTGGTGTAAACGCGATCGATTACAGCGGCTACCCCGATTGCCGACCGGAGTTCATCCAAGCCTTTGAGAATCTCGCAGATCTCGGAACAAAAGCTGGCGTGGAAGGCAGACGTTTCCAAATTCACACGCCGTTAATCAAATTTTCGAAATCCGAAATTATACGTAAAGCAGTCGAGCTGGGAGTTGATTTCTCCTTCACTCATAGTTGTTACGATCCATCGCCGGACCGTCTCGCCTGCGGCCAGTGCGATTCCTGTCTTCTGCGGCTCAAAGGCTTTCGGGAAGCTGGAATAAAAGATCCAATTCGCTACGCCACAGAGTGAAAAGCCTGCTCAGAATTTTTGAGCTCTCTAAAAACGAACAGCGAGTTGTTCTGATCATTATCCTTGCCCTTGTTGTCGGCGCATTCGCGGGTTATGAACGTCGCATTCGTCACGATTCAGCCCAGCCGTCAGCGGAAACGGCCCCGCAACCATCACCGACGCCGCCAACGTCTTCACATTTCACACGATAGATTACGATTCTCAAGAAGGGAGAGAAACGCAGTTCGCATCTCAATCTTCGCGTAAGCCGGGAATTCTCCCGTAGCCGACAAAAACAGGACTGATTTTTGCGTCGCCGCTGTTGGGTGGCGGCGGCATTTTGAAATCGAAAACGCTGACGCCCCAACGTTGTTTGCCATCGTATGTGCGACCGTCGCTTGATCCAATCATGACCCGTTTTTTCGTTCGTTTTTCGCGTCCGAGATAAATCATTGTGTGCGTGATCGGTGGGTCGCGATCGATGTTATACGTGCCGCTCCAAAAGAGTAAATCCCCTGGATTAAGCGCATCGAGCTCAAACGTGTCCTCGTGTCGGCTCAAGACCGCGTTGAAATTCCCCGCCTTACGCACCCAGACATATTGCTGGCTCGAATCGCGCGGCACATCTTTGAACCCGTTTTCGGTCAAAAGATAATAAATGAAACCTGAGCAATCCATGCCGCCATTTGCGGGATCGGCCGAGCCATAAGTGTAGCCGAGATTTTCTTTTGTAAGCGCGAGGCCGGCATCGAGAATCTGGCGCACTTTTGGCGGATAACTCGCGTAACCTGTAATCTCGTCAGGCGAAAGAGTTACGTTCGGCGCGCCTTTCTTTTCTGCACCGGAACGCGGCGAGCGTGAAGGGCTTGGAGTTTCAGTTGGACTTGGGGCCGGGCTTTCTTCGGGAATGGCTGTTGGCGAGGGAGACACCTTTTTGCGCTTTGATTTTGTTGTGGCGGTCGGAGACGGAGTCGGCGAACTCTTCTTATGTCTCGGCGAAGCAGTAGGCGACGGGCTGGGCGTTGCTTTCTTCGCCGAGCGCTTCCGATGCTTCCGCGGCGCTGGCGTTGGTGTCGGCGCAAGAATCTTTTTGATCTTTGTGCCTAACGACTCTTCAGCCAGGCTCGGGATAACAATCGCGCCAAATAACAATACGAGGGTTGAGAGCAGTCCGACAAATTTTAGACCAGGCATGGGACCGTAAAACGCGAACAAGTGCTTATCCCTATGTCATTCCGAGCAAAGTCGAGGAATCTCTGGTTTTATCCCAGTCACCCGTTTGAAGCAGCGAGAGATGTCTCCACTTCGGTCGACATGACATTAAGCGAGCTCCTGAAGAATTGCTTTGTTAAGCCGAATCCCGCCCTCGAAATTTTCGAGAGGGAAATTCTCGTTGGGCGAATGAGCTCGGCAATCAGGCAGTGCCAGTCCCATCAGCAGCGTTTCGATGCCGAGGATGCCGCGAAATTGTGAGACAATGGGAATGCTGCCGCCTTCACGTATCAGCGCGGGGTCGTGGTTAAACGCTTTGCGCAATGCGCGCTGGGCTGCTTCGCCAATTGCTGAATGCGGGTCAGTCAGATACCACGGACCACTATGGCCGTCAGTAATTTCCATCATCACGCCTTTGGGCAGATTTTTTTGTAAATGCGCTCTCGCCAGCTTTAGAATTTGATCGCCTTCCTGTTCCGGAACTAGGCGGAACGTCAGTTTCGCCATCGCATGACTGGCGATGACTGTTTTTGTCCCCTGCCCCTGATATCCTCCACCGATTCCATTGATCTCCGCCGTTGGTCTAACCCAGATGCGCTCCAGCGAATTGTAGCCGGCTTCGCCGAAAAGTTCCGGCACACCTGTTTCCTTCAAAATCAGTTTGTCGCCATCGACCGGAAGTTTGCGCCACGCTTCCCGCTCCCATTTTTCCAGAGGTTTAACCCGATCGTAGAATCCGGAGATTGCCACGCGGCCTTCACGATCATGAAGCGTGGAGAGCAATTGCGCCAGCGCCGTGATTGGATTTTGGACGGCGCCTCCAAAAATACCGGAATGCAAATCCATCTTCGGTCCAGTGACCTTGATCTCAAGGGCGGTCACTCCGCGCAGGCCGTAACTCAACGTCGGCACACCTCTCTCAATCATTCCGGTGTCGGAGACCACTGCGACGTCGCTCTTCAGTGCATCGCGATTTTCGTTGAGAAAAGGGCCCAGGTTCCCGCTGCCGATTTCTTCTTCGCCTTCAATCACCAAATGCAGGTTCACTGGCAAATCGCCATTTTGTTCAATGGTCTCTTGAATGCCGAGAATGTGTGAAAGGATCTGGCCTTTATTGTCCGTTGCGCCGCGGGCAAACACGTATCCGTTCTTTAGTACGGGCTCAAACGGCGGTGAATCCCACAATTCCAGAGGATCGGGCGGCTGCACGTCGTAGTGTCCATAGATCAAAACCCCGCGACGCCCAGGCTGATGTTTATTGCGCGCCCAGACGATGGGATGGCCGCGCGTGGGAACCAGTTGTGTCTCCAAACCGATACTCGTGAGCTTGTTCACGAGCCATCGTGCGCAGTCCTCCAGTTTTTTCTTGTACTGATCGTCAGTCGAAACACTCGGAAAGCGCAGGAACGAATAATATTCCTCAAGGTAGTTGTCACGCATGGCCACAAGCTAGTCAGTTTTCGCAGTTTGCCTACGATTTCAGTCGCATGTGAAAGCGGACGAAATACATGATCGACGCAAGCGCGAGCACTATTCCAGTCACCAGAAATTGGTGAACCGTCGCGGAGGTGAGAATCCAGACGATTGCGATAATTGCCAGCACAGGCACAATTTGCATTCCAGGGAAGTTGAAGGGCCGCGCGCCGTCGGCTCGCACATCGCGGTACACCAAAACCCAGCAACCGGCGCAGCAAAGCAGATACATCAATAACACCGCGACGTTCGAAAGCACCGCCAGCTTTTCAAACGTGCCGCTGATTGAAAGCGCGAAGGCCAGCGTCGCGTAAGTAATAATCGCGACGTCCGGTGATCGATAGCAGGGATGAACATGCGCGAAAAATTGCGGCAATGCTCCATCGCGGCCGAAAGCAAAGATCAAACGCGGCGAGCTCAGAATGTCGCTCGTTACAAATCCAAATGCTGAGACGGTGGCGCCGGCCAGAAGGATTGTGCGGCCTAAATGGCCCAGGAAAGTCGCCGCCGATTCGGCAAGTGGCGCGCCAGGATGGTTCGCAAGATCAGCGCCGAGTGTCCCCTGCCCAACGATTTGGATCAGGATGTAAATGAACGTGGTAATGACAAGCGCCAGATAAGCGGAGCGCGGAACCGTACGCGCGGGATTCTTCACCTCGCCGCTGGGAATCAATGCCACCTCGATTCCGACAAAGGCAAAAATCAAAAGGATTACAGCATCGCCTAACGACTTGCTGCCGGGCCAACCGCTCCAGGTAAGATTCGGCACGTGAATAAAAAATATTCCCACGCCAATGAATAGCAGCAGCGGCAGAAGTTTTGCGACCGTAATCACAGTGACCGCACCAGCACCTTGCCGGACGCCACGGATGTTTATTAGTACCAGCGAACCGTAAACAGCGAGCATGACCATGATGCGCATCACCGGACTGCCGAGAAATGGAACGACGAGCGCAACCGAATTTGCGAGAACGTTCACGACGCCGGCAACTGCGCCGAGTGCGGTTAGAAAATAAAGCATGCCGGCAAGGAAACCGACGTAACGACCAAACGCGACTTCGACATACGCGTACAGCCCACCGGTCAGCGATACCCGGCTGCCCGCAATCGCGAAGCAGGTCACAAACAGCACCATCGCAACCGCGCAACAAACAAATGCTAGCGGGGCCGCGGGTCCAAGTTCTCTCGCAACGGTCGCCGGAATCACGAAAATTCCGGCGCCAATTGTCGAACTGACAATGTTGGCAGTCAGAGCTGGAATGCCAATGCCGCGGACCAACTGATGGTCGACACGCTCCGCTTGTTGGATCGACAGCGTCGATTCCTCAGCCATTGATGCATCCTGCGTGATTCAGTTGTCCAAAGCAAGAGTGTGCCCTAAACTTCGCAGCCAGGGGTTCATACTTTTCGAATGGTGGGTAATTGCAGTGCAGCACATCCAAAGGGACGCCTCTCGCTGGTGAAAGGACGTGGGGACGAGCGCACCAAATGTCTGCACCGCTCAACGGACTTGCCAAGGGTCTGGATCCCGGCGGCCCCAATATGCTGTGGTCGGCGACCACTAAAAACCCTTCAAATTGTGGTGTTTTTCGCTTGTAACCCTAACATGCCTGCTGTAATGACCTCCTGAGGCACGAGGTTTTCGCTTAACAATGCATCTACGATCGCTCGAGCTGCTCGGTTTTAAATCGTTTGCGGATAAAACGATCCTTAATTTTCACGAAGGCGTTACCGCTATAGTCGGACCGAACGGTTGCGGAAAGTCCAATGTCCTTGATGCGGTCCGGTGGGCGCTCGGCGAGCAATCCGCAAAATCTCTGCGCGGTGATGAGATGGCGGATGTGATCTTTGACGGCAGCGAGGCGCGCAAGCCGGTAGGATTCGCCGAGGTATCACTGACTTTCACCGATTGTGCTGACGAGCTCGGCATCGACTGGCACGAAGTGCGCGTAACCCGCCGCGTCTATCGCGATGGCAATTCCGAATACCTGTTAAACAAAACGTCCTGTCGACTGCGCGATATTCAAAATCTCTTCGCCGACACAGGTATCGGGCGCGCTGCGTATTCAATGATGGAACAGGGCAAGATCGATATGATCCTGAGTTCGCGCCCGGAGGATCGGCGCGCAGTTTTTGAGGAA
This sequence comes from Verrucomicrobiota bacterium, assembly GCA_046731855.1. GTDB lineage: Bacteria > Verrucomicrobiota > Verrucomicrobiia > Chthoniobacterales > UBA10450 > Udaeobacter. The sequence continues at coordinate 20,725 of JBKPLX010000149.1, forward strand.
GCGGCGGGAGTCACAAAATACAAGACGCAAAAACGCGAGGCACTGCGCAAGCTGGAAGCGACCGAGGCAAATCTCCTGCGCATCGGCGACATTATTAAGGAAGTAAAACGTCAAATCGGTTCGTTGCAGCGGCAGGCGGGCAAAGCGCGGCGTTACCAGGCATTACACGACGATCTTCGTATCCTTGATACGCATTATTCGCGCAGGCAACTCGGATCGCTCGAAGCTGACCTCGCACATTGCCAGGCTGAGATTGCGCGTCTTGGCGACTCAGAAGATTCCACTCGCGCAAAAATCGACGCAGGAGAAAACGATTTGGCCGAGCAGCGTCGCGCATTGGAAGAAATCGATGCGCAGATCGCGAGCAACCGCAGTGAACTGCAGCGTCTTGAAAGCGAAATTAATGCGCATCGAAATCGAATCCAATTCAATCGGCAGCGAGCGGAGGAATTGAACGAATTGATTGAACGCTCGAGAAACGATATCGCTGCCGCCGAAACTAAACGCGCGCAGCAAGACAAAGAAATTAAAGAGGCAAACGCGCTGATTGAAAAGACAAACGAGGCTCTGCAGACAAAAGAAGCGGAGCTAAACAAACTTACCGGACGACTCTCGGAACTTCGCACCCAGCGAAGCGCATACGAATCGAAACTCGAGACGCTGCAAAGGACGGCGTCGGAAATCGAGAGCCGTATCGGGGATCTGGAGGAGGAGATTTCCGGCCTTAAAATTCGTCGTGAGACGACAGAAGAAAATCGACTCGGATTAGATACGGCGGTTTCTAACATCGAGGCTTCCCGCACCCGAATCCAGGACGAGATCACCGGCGTCCGCGCGACGGCTGAGAACCTCCAGAACAAACTCGATCATTGTCGAACCGCCGTTCAGATCAGCGCCGAGACGTTGCGAGAGAATCAACAACTTGTCGCGAGCATCGAGAAAGAGCTCGCCACAATTGAACGTGCGCAGACAGAGAAAGAATCGCGGCTTGAAATTCTGAGTCAGCTTAACGAAGAGGGCGAAGGCCTTGGCCAAGGGTCGCAGGCTGTGCTCAAAGGTCTGCATGATCGATTGCGAATCAAACCTGCACTGGCTGGCGCTTTGGTTGCGAATCTCGATGTAGATCAGAATTTTATACCGGCGATCGAAGCGGCCCTGGGCCGAAATTTGCAGGCGATTGTGCTAAAAGACGCACAATTGGCGCCCGAAATTATAGCGGCGCTAAAGGAGAAGAAACTCGGCCAGGCGGCGTTGGTCGTTCCACAACTCGGCAATGGCACAACAAAGGAACGTGGAAAGCGCTGCCCTGACAAATCGCTCGGTTGGGCAATCGACAAGGTGAAAGCGCCGGAGCCGCTCGCACCGTTAGTTGCGCAATTGCTTCACAATGTTGCCATCTTTGGGCACCTCGATGACGCGCTGACTGCCAAGAAAGAACACAACGAAATCGCTGCTGCGACACTGGATGGCGAATTGATTTCGACCGAAGGAGTCATGTTCGGCGGGAGTCGGGAAACATCTGCGGAATCCTTACTCGAACGCAAAGCGCGAATGTCGTCCCTGGACAGGGAGTGTTTTGAGATCCGCAAGCAACGCGAAGTTCTGCTTAACAGATGCAGCGACGCCACGGCGGCACTGGAGAAAGTGACCAGCGCGTTGGAAAAGGCCCGGAGGGATTACGAAACCGCAGAACGTGAAAAGTCCGATTGCGACAATCGAATTCTTTTCCTTACGCGGGAACTGCAAGAAGGCGAACAAAAGCAGACCCAGGTTCGCTCTGAGCAAACTACCTTGGCCCGACAAATTCAGGCCGCAGACGAACGCATTGCAAAACTGGAAGACGAATTGGCCGGAGAACAGGCGACTTTGGAAGCGAACCAGAACGAGCAAGAGGTACTGCAGACCGCGCAGCATGATTTCGCTAAGCGCGAAAACGATGCAATGGAGCAACTAAATGAATTGCGTCTCACCGTCGCCACAGAGCGACAGCGCTACCACCATCTTATCGCGCAACGCCAGCCGATGAGTGCCCGTGAAGCCGAGCTTGCAGAGGCAATCGCGGCGCGCAAGGCTGAGATCACCAATTTCGAAAATCGGCTGACCACGCAGGCAGAAGAATCGCAAACGGCCGAATTCGCTATCGAGAAACAAACCGGGCAGCGTGCGGATTTTGAGGGAGCATTAGCCTCGCTCACTGACCAACGCACGGAGCGTTCAACAACATTGAACGAAGCCGAGTCGAATCTGCGCACAGTTCGAAACTCGTTGAATGACCTGCGCGATTCGCGTTCCAACGAACAAGTGCGACACGCTGAATTGCAATTAAGAATCGACAATCTCACCGAACGCGTTTCCCGCCGGTATCAAATTAGTCTGCGCGAATTTAACCCGGACGAAGGGGCGTTTGAAAAAACTCTTCGAGCGCAGCTGAAAAGGCGGATCGACCGTTCCGCGGGCGACGTGACCAATGGCGGCGAAGTCGCGGCAGATTTACCACCGCGTTCGGAGAACGCGATCCACTTCACTGACGCCGATCTCGACAAGTTGATTGACGACCTCCGCACGCAGCTCGACAACATGGGTCCGGTAAACCTGGACGCTGTTCATGAGTACGACGAGTTGGAAGAGCGGTATAAATTTCTCGAAGCGCAAAATAATGACCTTACCGATTCGCGCCGCGAATTACTCGAAGTGATTGCGCAGATCAACTCGACTACGAGGAAGTTGTTTAGCGAGACTTTTGACCAGGTGCGGATCAACTTTCGCGAAATGTTCCTGGAGCTCTTCGGCGGGGGACGCGGAGACCTGGCCCTGCTCGATGAAAACGATCCGCTCAACTGCGGAATCGAGATCAGCGCCAAGCCTCCGGGGAAACAGTTGCAAAGCGTTTCTCTGCTAAGCGGAGGGGAACGCTCCATGGTCGCGGTGGCGTTGCTGTTCGCAATTTACATGGTGCGGCCCAGTCCGTTCTGCATTCTCGACGAGGTGGATGCGGCGATGGACGAGGGCAACATCAACCGGTTTATCCGCATGCTGGACCGGTTCGTGGAGCAGAGTCAGTTTATCATCATCACGCATAATAAACGCACCATCGCCAAGGCCGACGTTTTGTACGGCGTAACGATGGAAGAGCGCGGCGTGAGCAAACTGGTCGGGATGAAATTGACCGCACCGCACCAGGTTTCGACGGAAGCATTTGCGAACACAGAACAGAAGCCGAGACAACAACGTCTCGCGCTTGCTACCCGCTAATTTCCTTCTGGGGAGGCAGGCTGTTCGCTTGGAGTTATCGGCAGCTTGTCCTCCCTGGAGGGCGAGTAGCGGCGCTGTAAAATTTTTTTGCGCGGGCTGGCCGATCTTGCGTAAAATTGCGGGATGCTTCAGACGGCGCGGCGCCAATCAAAGACGAAAAAAACAAAGCATGCGCTGCCGCACGAGCGCTTTCTCGAAGCGTTTCGGTGGATGCTGCTGGCGCGTACGCTCGAGGAAAAACTCGTTAGCCTCTATCGCGGCGGCCTTATCACTGGCGGCGTCTATATCGGCAAGGGCCAAGAGGCGGTCAGCGTGGCATGCGGTTTGTTTTTAGAAAAGGGCGATATCTTTGCGCCATTGATTCGCGACCAGGCAGGACGATCCGCGTTCGGCGAATCTCTGTTGGACGTCACCCGCACTTATTTAGGTTCGCGTCTTGGTCCGATGCGCGGTCGCGACGGCAACATCCATCGAGGTCGGCCACAGGAGAACCAGCTTGCCATGGTCAGCCATCTCGGCGCGATGATTTCGGTCACTGTCGGCGCATTAATTGCCAAACGATTTAAGGGGGAGAAAGGCTTGGTGGGTCTGGCTTGCATCGGCGAAGGCGGGATGCAGACCGGTGCCTTTCACGAGGGAATGAATATTGCCGCGGTGGAACAGGTGCCGCTGGTGATCGTCGCGACAAATAATCATTTTGCCTATTCCACACCGAATGACCGCGAGTTCGCGTGCCAAGATTTAGTCGATCGTGCGATCGGTTATGGCTTTGAAGGTTACAGCCTTGATGGAACGGATCTCGGCGCCTGCCTCGAGGTAATCGGTGGCGCGGTTAAACGTGCACGCGCGGGGCGTCCACCGCAGTTGGTTGTCGCTTCCGTACTGCGGCTTTCCGGACACGGCGAACATGACGATGCCAGTTACGTGACAGAGGAGATCAAGCGCGCACCATTTGCACGCGATTGTTTGAAGGTCGCCGAGCAAACAATCGCTGATTTGAAATTGGTCGACGCCGAAACGGTGGCTGAGTGGCGCAAAGAGGCAGCCACGAAAGTGGATGAAGCAATTGCCACTGCACAAAAGGAAGCTCCGCCGGAAGGCAACAAAGAAGATTGGTGCGCGGTATCTTCACGTGACCTTATCGATCACGTGGAGTGAATGAATGACGAAGCTCGAATGACGAAAGAAGCCCGAATGTTCAAATGACGAAAGCCCGGTTTACGCCTTTACAGTCTCGTTCGAGCGTCGTCACTAATTTGTCGTTCGTTATCGTTTCGTCATTCGTCATTCGTCATTTGTCATTTCCCCAATGAGCATCACGTATCTCGAAGCGATCCGCGAAGCGCAGGCGAAGCTGCTCCGTGACGATGAACGCGTATTTATCTATGGGCAGGACGTGGGCGGCGCGTTTGGCGGCGCTTTCAAAGCAACAAAAGGTCTCGCTAAGGAATTTCCTGGACGCGTACTGAACACACCGATCAGCGAAGATGCGATCGTGGGGACTGCAATTGGGGCTGCGATTGAGGGCATGCGACCAATTGTCGAAATGCAGTTCGCTGATTTCTCGAGCATCGCGCTGAACCAAATCCTAAACAATGCCGGCACCCATTACTGGCGGACGAACATGCCAGTTCCAATCACGGTTCGTCTGCCTTCCGGTGGAACGAAAGGCAGTGGGCCATTTCATAGTCAATCGATGGAATCAATTTATGCGCATTATCCGGGACTCATCGTCATGACGCCAGCGACGGTGGAAGACGCTTACACCATGCTCATTGAAGCGGTGGCCATCGACGATCCGGTTGTCTACTGCGAGCACAAGTACCTCTATTATCATCTCAAAGCGGACAAACTGCCGACCGAGGGCTTGCCCACAGGCAGGGCACGTATCGCTCGGGAAGGACGGGACCTGACCATTGTGAGTTATAGCGCGATGGTGCACGAAGCGCTCGCAGTCGCGGAACAATTGGCCCCGGAAGGTTTTGAAATGGAAGTTATCGATCTTCGCTCAGTTAAGCCGCTCGATACCGACACCGTGCTTGCGTCAGTCGCGCGTACGGGCCGCCTGTTGTGTGTGGGAGAATCATTCCCGTGGGGCGGCGTAACAGCCGAGGTGATTGCGCGCGTCACGGCAGAAGGTTTCCATTTGCTGGACGCAGCGCCGCAGCGTTTGAACGCGAAAGACACACCGATTCCTTATCATCCAAATCTTTGGTCGGTCCATAGACCCAACGCAAAGGAGATCGCGCGAAAAGCTCGCGCGTTGCTTCGACAATAGAAATTTATGCCGCAAGTCCCAATCATCATGCCGCAGTTAGGCGAATCGATCGCCGAAGCCACAATCGTCGATATCAAAGTGAAGCCGGGCGATGAGGTTGCAGATGACCAGGAAATTATAGAAGTCGAAACCAACAAAGCGGTGATGGGCGTGACTACGCCGTGCAAAGGTAAGATTGCCCAAATCACCGTGCAATTGAAAGGGACTTACCCGGTCGGCGCGGTTCTCGGACACGTGGAAGCGAGCGAGGCAGACGCCGCGAGATTTGCAAAACAAGCACCGCCTCCATCGCAGCGCGAAGTGGCAGAAGAAATTCCGGAGCGCGCTGATCAGGAGGTCGCTCCCGCGCGCCAGAAGAAGATCGCGGCGCGCGACGGCGACGGCACTAACGGATTGCCCGTTCCCGTTGTGGCGAAGGGCGCAACTTTCATGTCCCCGCGTGTTCGAGCACGAATGGCCGAGCTGCAGTTAACAACCGCCGATCTCGCAGGAATCATGGGCAGCGGCGAGGGCAACCGCGTTACAATCAAGGACCTCGAAAATTTCCTGAAGAAGATCGAGAACCAAACCGCTCATGACGCTTCCGCTATTCGCGCGGGCGTGGCCGACGCGATGCGGCGAAGTTGGACACGACCGCTTTCAACGATTGGTTCGTCGCTGAATCTGGATCCGGTGCTGCAGAATCGACAGTCGCGCGATCCCAAACCCGGCCCGGGCCTCTATGCAGTGCGGGCGCTTGCACTGGCCCTTGCAGAAACTCCCGGCGCAGCGGCGAAGTTGATCGGCAACCGCGTCGTGCAATCAGACTCCGTTGATGTAGGAATCGCCGTTGAAGCCGAGGATGGAATCATGGTGCCTGTGATTCGGGCGGCCGACAAAACTTCACTTGCCGATCTCACGGCGAAATACAAGGAGCTTGTCGATCTCGGCCGACAGCGACGCATCTCGCCGGATATGCAAGCCGGCGGCGTTGCGACCGTTTCGAACTTTGGGACTTTTGGAATGGAATGGGGCACGCCAATCCCATTGCCGGACCAGACGTTGCTACTGGGTCTCGGAGCGGGGAAAAAGGTTCCGTCGTGGAATGAGGAGAAGAAAGAATTTGTTCCCAGAACCGAGGCCCAGATCACACTAAGCTTTGATCATCGCAGTATTGACGGCGGCGGAGCAGGTCGTTTGCTCAAACGTGTGATCGAGCTTTTGCAACAGCCAACGCAGTTATAATTCCCTGGCGGCGCGGCACGCTCCGGGACGCGTCAGGACAAGGTGAAGAACTGGCACCACGCCGTCAACGCAGTACTGGGGAAGCGAAAAAAAGCAACTAACAGCGTGGAGGCGTATTTTTGAAGGAGCTGCGGTTGGGCGATTCGAATCCCTTGAGAAGTACCCCGCACAGAATTATTAATGAGAGCAATAAAAGCTCCATCATGGGCAGAATATAGCGTGGCTGAAGCTGTGCCAATAAACAGTTCAGCAGTACCGTGACCATCCCAACAATCCACAGGGAAACGGCAAAAAGAATCAATGGCGTGTTTTCCCCGCCTCGTTTGTAGTCCAAGATGAGCGCTGACAACAAAAGGATAAGCCCGAAGATGCTCCAGGCACGGAAAGAAAGCAGATTCCACCACTGAAAGTACGACAACTGGCGCGCCGCGGCGAGAAGGTCGCCCGGCTCGCGAAAGGTTTTGAGTCCTGAGCACTGCGGCATTTTGTCGCGATGAGAGAAAAAATAATCTGTGTTCACAAAGAGGAATTGTACGATATCGCCTTCGGTGGATCGCGTTGCCTTTGTGAAATCGCTTAGCGCCGCTGATCTAAGCGGAGCAACCGGCGGACAAAGAAAACCCAATGCAACCTCGTTGAAAACCCGATCAAATTTCTCACTGTGAAATTTCATTTCAGGATCCCAGAAGTCGGAATGAGCCTGTTGAATAAAAGCCCCCGGGTCCCAACGTTTGTTTCGATCAATCCAAGCACCCAGCAGCTCAAGTACTTGGTGAGATTCAGGTAACCTGCATTTTTTCGCTACGAGATCAAGAAGTGCGCGGCGCTCTGGCGGCTGCATTGTTTCCAAAAAATCGAAGCGCCAGAAAAATGAGGAACCAAAGGTTGACCGCCATGGCGTGCGTGTCCGCCAGCAAAGAAGATGAGTAACGCTCGTCGCGCAGAACAGTCCGATCAGCCCGGTCACGACAGATATGACCCAGACTTTCCATGCTTTTGCAAAGCCGAGGTTCGCAGCGGTGACTGCTTTTTCGTCCGCAAAGAGGACACGCAAGCCGCGCTCGATAATGATCACAGTCATCGTAACCGGCAAAATGGCAGCGAGGACGCAGTTAATGTGGCGCGTCAAGCACGCAGCAGCGAGCAATACGGTGAAAATGATCCAGTCGCGTGCTTCAACATCAGGGTAACAAAGCATGAGGCGAACGCCGCTTGCGACCAGAAGCAAAATGACGATCATGCCCAGCGCTTCCGAACCCACACAATGCGCAAAGCCGTAGAACAACGGCTGACTGGCGAATAAAACCGCAAGGAAAAGGCGCAGTACCAACGTTCTCGCGATTGCGTAGATCAAATAAACGGCGCCGCACCATAAACCGCCGTGCTGCAAACCCACTAATAAATACACGCCAGAGTCCGTAAGCTGTGTGTGCTTGATGAAATGGCCAAGCGACACAACCGGTCCAGCTCCGCTAGCCAGATAACCTAGCCAAAGCGGAATGCGGCTTAGAGTGCAATATAGTGGAGCGTGCACCAAAATCGTCACTAGTCCCGGCGGCCGAACCGTTTGGTTATACGCGTCCACACTGCGCCAGAGCGGCGGCACAGATAACATGAGCCAAAGCGAAGGCATGGCGAGAAAGAGAAGAGGTAAGATTGCCGCGGCAAATTTCCTAATATTGCGCGACCCGGGTTTATCCATGCTAGGCGACCTTCCAGCCGTTGACTAAGTACTGTGCGTGCAAATCAAACTGGCCAAGCTCTCGAGATCATCGCAGATATAGTCCCACAGTGAAACGTGGAATATCTTACATCGTTGCTTCTGTTCAGCGCAGCGGAACGCATTTGCTTTGCAGCATCCTCCGGAGCACCGGCATAGCAGGATCACCGGCGGAGTATTTTTTGTCCAAGCCCGGAGAAACCTGGGAAAAACGTTCGGGCGCACCATCGCGCGTCGCCTTTGTGCAAAACGTTTTACGGGAAAATACCACAGCCAATGGAGTCTTCGGAACCGTCGTGATGTGGAGTTATTTCGAACGAATGCTCCAGATGTTGAAGGAAATCCCGATATGCAAAAATCATGATGGAGCGCAACTTCTCGCGGCAGTTTTCTGCAAGCCGAAATACGTTTGGATGCGGCGCCGGAACCAAGTCGAGCAGGCGGTTTCCTGGGCCATGGCGTGCCAGACCGGTGTCTGGACCCAAAAGGCTGAGGAGAAATCGGAATCGCGCGCCGTACCCGAGTTCGATTTCAAGGTAATCGACGAATGGTGCAAACGAATCGCGGCTCACGATGAAGGCTGGTCGAACTATTTTTGTGAGAATCGAATTGAGCCTCTGGTCCTCTTTTATGAAGATGTCGTCGCGTCTCATCGCGCCGCGGCAGAACGCGTTCTGGAATTTCTGGGATTGCCATTTCCGCAGGGTATGGAAATCCCACCGCCAGCCGTCGAAAAACAAGCTACTCGAATCTCCGAAGAATGGGCCGCACGTTATCTCAAGCTCAAAAGGACCAAGACAGGCACGCTTGCGCGTATCATCCGGCGCCTGCGAGTTTAAACAAGTAGAGCTGCCGCGACGCCAGAGAGCTACGGCAAAAACGTCAGTTGTTCGTTTTGTGCCTTAAGATGAGTGCCAGGACGATTACAAGAATGCACGCGGCAGCGGACGCACCCCCGCAAATTAACCAAGCTGGCCGATAAATGAGAGCAAGCCGCCCATGAGCGCCAGCTGGAACTTCAACCATTGGGAATAATCCGCGATATGACGTGACGGCGAGTTTTTGATTGCCCAGTCGCGCTTTATATCCACGAAAATATGGTCTGGAAAAAGTGATCAGGGCCGGGTGACTGCCATTGGGCACATCGAGATCTGCTTCCACTCTATTTCGCGAATCATTGATTTGCGAAACAGTTGCTGAGGTAAATTGCTCCCCAGGCCGCGAATCAATGGAAGTTATCGATCGCACTCGCGCGAACGGCGCGTCGCGTCGATGAAAGACTCGGCCTTCATCTGTCGTAATAACCGCTTCCCATTCCGAACTTGGCTGGGGCGTGATATCCAATTCCCGGGCAACAACGATTCCATCCACGCCCAACAAGGCTAGTTCGCCCTCTTTACCGGCCTGACTACTGAGCAAATAACTTCCTATGCTGGGGTTGATCTCGCCGTGAATGGAGGTCGCGAATTCCCGAGCCACGCCAGCCGGCCGAATCGGGCTGTAGCCATTGATAAAATGTAACCCTGCCCACATCGGTGTGCTTCCAGGACGCAGGACTTCGCCGACCGGCTGCGGTTTGTTTGCTATACAATAGGTAAGTTCCGCCCACGGATAAATGCTAAGATAAAGGCGGGCCGGATCGAGCGGCGCCGGCTTAAGCAGTTGCTGAGAGAAATTGTACCTGGGAACACCGCAGTTCGTCGGGATACACAGGTATGTCGCGAGCAACGCCGAAAACGTGATCGCCACAGGCACGCACCGGCGAAATCCAGAATCGGCTGAGAAGAATTCAAAGAAAAACCAAGACGCGGCGAGGCCAAAAAGAATCCAAGCTAAGGGAAATGTGTATTGCCCGGCTGTACGGAAAATAGAAACTGAAATCGCGGTTAGGATGACCAGAGCAAGCGTTGTTGTAGCCGGGCTTGCCCACCCCCGACTTCGCGAATTTTCGAAGGATCGCAACACTTCCGCGGCACAGATCGCTAGGACCAAATGAAAGAATGGAAGCCAGCGAAAACTCCACCGAAAGAGTCCAGCAGTTGGCAGCATTGAGAGCAAGAGCACGAGCAGGAGGAAAAGCAGCTCCCATCCGATTTGCCTAACAAGCGCGCGGCCACGCCAGACGAATCCAGCGATGAGCGCCGTTGGCGCAACGAGCCCGCAAGCTAACTCGGTCGCGGTATGCGAGATCAGACGAGAGGAGAAATCGGTCCACTTCACCGTCCAGGAAGGAAGAATCAGTCCCGGAAGCGCCGCTGGTGGAACAAGCCATTGCCGGTGCGCTTTCGCTGGTTGCAACTCGCGCGCTGAACCTTGAATCAAATCAAGAATCGCGAGCCACGCGGGAGCAGACAACCCGAAGCCAAGCGCAACACCAAAAAGCATCGGCACAACCGGCCGAATGCTTCGAGTTTCGACCAACGATTTGATTGCGAGCCAGCCGACGAGGAGGAGCAGCATCAAAACCGTGTAGGGAAATCCGCCGGTCACAACGAGATAAACAAACGGCGCCGGCCAGAGAAATCTCAATTTGCTTCGCCGTGGATCGAGAGCGCGGGCCGCGCCCCACCACGCCCAGGGTAACCATGTAAAAGCACCAAGCGCACCGAACCAATCGGTCGCGCCCCAGCAGATGATCCAACCGTTCAAAGAAGCGATCAGCGCGACGAAGATCGACAAGGGAACTGAAAACTGACGATCGCGAGCGAGCAAAAACGCGCCCACTGCCAAAGCGAAAAGATGCGCAATGGACACGGCAGCCGCTTGCTGAGCAAAGGTGAACGGAAATTTCCATACGACGATGACGACCGAGTTTACAAAAATCGAAAACACGCCGTATTGAAATTCTCCGGCAAGATTGCCGCAGACCCACGAATAGGGACTCAAGATTGGCCAATGGCCTTCGGACCAGCTGCGCGCCATGTCGGCGAACGCGGGAAGAACAGACAATTCATAATCGTCGTTCCAAAAAACAACGGGGTTGTACCAGAGGAGAAGAAGGCAAAAGGCGACAACGATTGCACCAGCGATTAAGGCACCAGCGCAATCGTGTCGCCTCCGTGATCTGCGATCAGTGATCGGTGATCCGTTTTTGCCTTTCTGCGCACGATTCACGAGTACTGATCACGGATCACCGTTCACTGATCACTACAGGACGACGGGTGTCCCCTCGGTCATCACCAGGACCTTTTCCTCAATCCTGTGTTCGCGCGCGGATTTGAGCAAACGTTGCGGCGGTTCGTGCATGGGTTCGAAACCGAGGCGAAAAGTTCCGTAGTGCATTGGAATCAAGGTCTGGGCACCGAGTTCGAGGAACGCCTTCACGGCTTCTTCTGGATTCATGTGAACTTCCCGGCCCGTTGGCGCTTCGTAAGCGCCGATGGGAAGCAGAGCAATTTCGATCGGGTAGCGATCACCGATTTCTTTAAAGCCGGGAAAGTAGGCGCTATCGCCGCAGTGAAAAATGGTTCGACCATTCGCCGCAATGACAAACCCACCAAAATCGCGGTGCAAATCTGCGAGAAACCGCGCACCCCAGTGATGACAAGGTGTGAGCGAAATTTTGAGCGGACCCAGCTCGACTGTCTGCCAGTAGTCGAGTTCGTGCACGATATGAAAGCCGAGATCATGCACCAGGTTTCCCACGCCCATCGGCACAACGATCGGCTGGTCGGCCGCCACGCGCCGTAGAGTGCGCCGGTCGAGATGATCGAAATGAGCGTGAGTCACCAATACAAAATCAATCGATGGCAAATGGTGGATTTCGAAGCCCGGTTGTTTCAGGCGTTTGATTACCTTGAGCCACTTCGACCAGTTTGGATCAATCAAGACATTGACCTCGTGAGTCTGAACAAGAAATGAAGCGTGGCCGATCCACGTAATACAAATCTCGCCTTCTCGAATTTTTGGGAATTGCGGCGGCCGCGGGGCGTGATCACCCGCCCGTTTAACAAAAAGCGACGGAATCAGGACGCTGGTGAGAAAATTGCGTTTATGCCAGTCGGCTCGCGGACGCAAGCGGACTCGGGTAGAACGCTCGGCTATCGCATCATCCGGAGATTGGCGAACAACGTTTCTCCGGCTCTTCTTTGGAAAACGAATTGGCACGACGTTCAAACCATATGAGACAGTTAAAAAGTTAAAAGGCTTAAAAAGTTACCCAATCTTGCCAGGCGCTGCGATCGTGCCTTTTAACGTTTTAACTTTGTAAGCTTTTTAACCTTGTCACCTTATGCATTTCGGCTTGAGTTGTGCCCGTTATGCGAAGTTGGAAGATTGTGGTTCCCCTGTTTTTGCTTGGTTCGGTAGTGTTCGCGTCTGAGTCGCGCTTGCCGTTCGGCACTGTCTTTAAAGGGCAAGACCAATTCAATCGACTGGTTGCAAAGGCGAAAGCCGGCAATTGGAAAGCCTTGGCAATTGGGGAACGCACCGCCGCAGTAGGACAGGCATTGGTAGGAACGCGCTATAAGCATTTCACTCTTGAGATCGACAATCGGATCGAGTCGCCATCAGTAAATTTTCAGGGAATGGACTGTTGGACCTTTTTCGAGATCGCTCTCAGTTTCGCCCGAATGCTGAACGAACCAGAATCGAATTGGACTCCGGAACGTTTGCTGCATTACATCGAAATGGATCGATACCGCGGCGGCGAATGCACCGGCGACTACCTTTCGCGTCTGCATTATTTGGAAGACTGGTTGTACGATAATAATCGCCGGGGTCTTGTTGAAGATCTGACCCGCGACCTGGGCGGACGCAGCGTTCCACATTCCGCGCGGGAGATGACCGCCGGCTGGCGACACTATCGTTATCTGGCCGCGAACCGTTCGCTTCTCGGGCCACTTGCCCGCATGGAAGCAAACGTCTCATCACGTCCTCTCTATGAAATTCCAAAAAACAAAGTCGCAGGAATTGAATCGAAGCTGCGCAGCGGGGATATCATCGGGATTATTTCGCGCGACCGGGGTGCCCTTCGTTCGACTGCACACGTGGGTCTGGCGCTCCGCACAAGTGATGGAGTCTTGCATTTCATGCATGCTTCTTCGCCCAGTAATTACGGCCGCGTGGTCGTGGACTCGGAG
>JBKPLX010000150.1:0-5711 GCA_046731855.1 Verrucomicrobiota bacterium
TGTTCGCGCGGCCGCCTTCGCCCTCCCGTTTCCGGAGAAGTCAGCATGAACACGACGGACACGTTGCTACCAACTCTTCCAGACGCTCGTATTTTTCCAGGTAACTTTCCAACTTCAGGTTCGTTGTGTCGCCAATCAACCGTGGACGGTTTCGGATTGCCGAAAGAACCATTCTCTGTGGTCGGGTCTTATCAAAGCTGGCAGCACGATTGCGGGGACACATAGTTTCGACGTCGCTTCTCACATCAAAAATGATCACTGGCACGCTTTGACCTGATGAGTCATAGGTGCGCGCACCGGATCGCGATCAAAAGGATGATAGCCAATGCTATGAATGCGATACAAAGGCATTCAGCTACCATGCGTAGCATGACCTTGCATCGTTGCCAGCGTATCCAGCGAGTTATCTCGTCATGCTGTAGATAACGATACACATATCGTGTTGGTTGACCTTCGAGCTCTGGGTGGGCTTGGAGCCGCATCCTCACGTTCACGCGATGATGCTGTCGCATGGGACCTTGCGCCGCGCGGAGTCGGCGATGCTTTGCCAGCGGGCGACTCTCTCTCCGCGCGGCTGCGGTCGTGAAACACTAAGACCAACCAGCGAAAAGACGAAAGCCGTTTAAGTTAATCGCCTAACGATCTGTCAGCACAGGCCCGAATTGCCGGCTCTGAAAAGCAGGCCGTGCTGCGATGATACCATCGGATGATCAATGACTATCTGGTTCGATGGAGCACGGCCAATCATGGCAATGTCGCAAGGCAACTCATGAGTCACGAGACCAACTCCTTCGCAATTCAAAATCAAGCAAGCCCTTACCTTCATCCCATATCACTCCGGAATGAAGACCGGCGGGAGCTCACAACCCGCCGCTCATTAGTCCAAGACACACCCAAAAAGCGCCATGGGATTCCTATGGAGTGTGGACGCGAATGTGGTTGATTGATCGTTAAGGTGTTGAAGCGTTAAATCGGGAAAACCACGGATTGCGCGGATACCATGGATAGCCGGAACGACTAGAACAGAAGGAACAGAAGACGACTTGCACTTGACTGGGAATGGATCGGAGAGTTTGCGTTTGCGAAGCTTTTCAAACAACGAGCCGCCACGCGTGAAGCGTGACGGCTGATTGTGAACTCCGCTTTGCTTGGCCGACCTAGGGGGCAAACAGAATCTGGCCGGTATAACTACCCGCCCCTGACAGGTCGCATCCTGGATTGGGCGCGCCTACGTCACCCTCAAGCGTTAGGTTCACATGCACGCCAGCGAGACCGTCAGTCCCATGGCCACCCACGCCATGCAGACTTTCGTGGCCGGTCACAGCGTTGCCTATGCCTTCATAAGTGAAGACCAACGTGCCAGAGTTATTGCCGATCGAACCGGTTTCGACTACACTGCCGTGCAAGTTTATGGAACCGTCGCGATGAACGACTTGCATCTCGGTGCCTACGAACGAGCCGGTAAAGGTGCCAGTAGCCGTTCCTGTCACATTGAACGTGATAATCAGGTTTTCACCGACTTGGCGAGGGGGACCAGCATAATTGAAGCAGGGAAAAAAACCTCCGTTTGCAGGGAGTGGAGGTCCGCTAGCTTCAGCGCCCGGAAATGCCAATGGCACGCCGATAATTGCGAGCGCACAAAAAATTGTGCGCAGATGTGACAGGAAACGATTTGGTTTCATAGTTGCTCCTTTGTTAATTTTTGCTGGTTTGTTTGTCCTTTCACAGACGTACTGTCCGAAATCCGGCGCGAGGTTACGCAAAAAGTCTGAGACAACCGCCTTTTGGCTACGTCGTGCCTGGGCGAGGCGACACATCCTCAGCTCCTTTTCCCCAATGGCGGCACTACAGCTTCTCTGCTCGGTTGCGCTTTACTTGGCTTGGCTGGCTTGCGGCGCAGATTGAGTTGCTAAGACCTGTTTTGTAACAAGCTAAATTTGCCGACCCGCGTCGCGAGTCGCAGCTTCCAGTTCCAGAAACGCAGTTAGCTTTTCGTCGGCACGCGCAACGAAACGCATCTGCACAAGGCGATTTCAAAGAACCATGGCGTCCCATGCCATGTCTTTGAGCCGTCAACTAATTCGACAATCGTTGGTTACGCTTACAATTTCGGCGACGTTAACCAGAACCCATCCGAGTTCTGTCCTCATTCAGAGACTGTCGGGCTACCTGTCAAAGGTACGTAGGACAAACCTTACACATACTGCGGTTTACCTTAGACGGTGACGCGGCAATCTGATCGAAGAGATAGTGCGACGTAGTGCCTTACCTGGAGGACCACGTTATGAGAACCTATTCTGTAATAAGCTGAGTTCGACGATGGGTCGGGTCGCCGATTCGAGTTCGAGAAACGCAGGCAGCTTTTCGTGGGCAAACGCTTTAATCCGTCGCGATGCGCGCCAGCAATCCAGATTGTTCGTCCTTCGGAATCGACGGCTGAGACGTAGCCCTAACTCCAGCCTGCTCTCATGTTCCACAAACGCGATGTTCTGCCCGTGAACCCAACCGCTCAGACTTGCGTTCCGCTAACTGATTCCTCGGTTCGACGGTAGCCGATTAGTTACAAGTTACGGAGTAGGGCGCGGCGCAGGTGTTGGACGCGGCCTTGCCGTGGGCGTTGGCCTCGGCGTCGTCGTTGCCGTTGCCGTTGCAGTTGCTGTTGCTGTTGCAGTTGCTGTAGGCGTAGGCGTCGCAGTGGCGCATGGGGTGGTGAGCAGTTCGACCGTACTGACGGTGGTGCTCGCCGTGTCAAAGCCGTCGGCGACTAACACCCGGCCATCGGGCAGCGTGCCCTGCGCATCCCCGGCGCGGTTGCCAATCATCGCCGGGCCAGCGCTGAACGTACCGCCGCTTATGGTGAAGATATGGGTGCCGGTAGTGGAGGCACCGGTGGAGTCCGCGCCGTCGGTGATCACCAGTTGGCCCGTGCCGAAGGGCGAGATGCCGCCGTAGTTGCCCAGCCCGCCGGTGCCCGCCGAGCCGAGGCTGGTCCAACTGTTCGCCACCGGGTCGTATTGCAACAGCGTATCGACCGTCGTGAAGTCGGGTAGGATGACCCCGCCGTAGACGTAGATCAGCCCGTTGTACGCCGTACCGTAGGTGTTGGTGCGGTTATCGGGCAGCGTCGCCCCCGTAGACCAGGTATTGGTGCCGATATCGTAGATGAAGGTGGTGTTTAGGCCGTTGGTAAAGTCATCGCCGCCCATGACGTAGAACTTGCCGTTGACCACCGCCCCAGCCGCCGCTTCGACGCCGGGACTGGTGGGCATGTTCGCGCCGCTGGTCCAAGTGTTGGAGGCGATGTCGTAGATGCGCAGGGCGTTGGTTACGCTGGTACCGCCAATGAAGCCGCCGGCCACGTAGATCTTGCCATTCCACGAGCCAATAGTGCCCTGGCCGAGGGGGACGGGCAGCGGGGCGACGTTGTTCCAAGTGTTGGTCGTGTAGTCATAGCGCGAGACCTGGTCGTATAGTGTCGGCACGGCGTCGGCGGTCTGGCCGCCGGCGACGTAAAGCATGTTGTCCGTGCCGAGGGCGGCCTGGAAGGCATAACGGGCCGGAGGCTGGTCCGGGCCCGGTTGCCAAGCGGGAACACAGGTGCCACCGGGAATCATCGGCTTTAGCAGAGCTTTCAACGCATCAACGCCGGTTTGTGCTGGCTCCGCGGGGATGCGAACGGGCATACTAAGTGCTGGTTTGCCGAGCTTAATCGTGTTCCGTTCCGCCAGCGCGAAGGGGATCGCGCAGACGCCGACAAGCAGCAGCAGATAAAACGCGCCTCGGACGAGATGCGCTTTGATGTTGGGATTGGTGTGTTTTTTCATGATGCTGGTGTCCTATCTCGAATGCGGTTTTTCTCTGTTGTCCGACAGAAAGTCATTTCGCACACGCGGAATACTTTTTTATTCAGAGACGCGAAAAAAAGTCAATACTTTTTTATCAATGATTGGTTCATTTGAACCGACGCTGACGCGCGTGAAATGTGTTCTTCCGAGCACCTTTGTCACAACGCGTTGCTGCCTGATATTAACCGCTCGCCCCGTCGCGCGTTTCTTCATCGAGCACGGCCAGCGCGTGATTGTATGTGGCCTTCGCGTCTTCGTGCGAATTGCTTACAGCGGTTAGCCCTGTTCTTCCCAGCTCACCGGGTCATCAAGTACTCGACCTGCCATAGCAAAAACAAGGATAAGAGCTTCGGGGAAATGTCTAACTTCAAACCCTGTGCCGCGATTATGCCTCTTGCAATTGAGGCTTGTGAACTTGGCGTGTTTTCCGGCAAACTGCCCCCTATGGGAGGCAGAAATCGACGACAAATTACCGTCTAATTCTAGTTAGGCCCAGTAGGCGATGAACTCGGACGTGTCACGTCGGGAGGAGATAGCACTGATAATTCTCCTCATATTCACTTCTATTGTGAGTCCATTCGTCCCAGAGGTGTTTGGGGCTTGGCCGTCCTGCAACTAGTTCTATTGATGCGCGCTATATCCCGACGTGATTGGAACACGATTCACCTCGGCATATTACTTTGTTCGTTAACCGTATTTTCCGTGATTCCTAGCCCTCGCCGCTGGCCGTGGGTGTTATTCATCCCGATCATTTTGTATTTACTCATCCCGATCCTTTTGTATTGGGCATTGGTTCAGAGTATCCGACCGTTACGTCTGACAGTGGCATGGTTACGCGTGGGCCGTCCGACGCTATCGATGTGGATTGCCGCTGCAACCGTCGCAGTCGTTTCTGCTGCGTGTCTTCTGCTTTGGTCTGAGCTGGCGCGTCCCGACGTCCGGCAAGCGGGCTTGATTCTCACATGGTCCCGTGGAAGACTCATGCTTCTGGGTGTCGGGTTTGCACTGTTCAACGCAGCGATGGAGGAGATGATTTGGCGTGGTGTTGTCTTCCACGCCCTCGAACGAACGGGATTGCCGACTGTCCCAGTGGTGCTGATACAGGCTCTTTCGTTTGGGGTTTTTCATCTCCACGGGTTTCCCGGTGGAAGCGTCGGGATATTGCTTGCATCGGCTTATGGAGCGATACTCGGTGTTCTACGGTCACAGACGCGAGGCCTTCTCGTTCCTTTTGTCACTCATGCGGCTACGGATTTTTCACTCTTCGAGATATTCGTCTACCTCGCCCATGACTGATTTTGTATATGGATACTTCCCTAACCCTGGTGGCACTGCTTCTTTGCATTCGAGCTTCAGATGGCCTAACCAATCGATGAAGCCAACGGCCCAAGTGATCGCGAGCAACCTTGCCACGACACCCTGCCGTTGCTTATCTCTTTTCCATTAGGGATTGTTGACCACTTGCGGCGCGGGTTTGCTCGCTTCAAGCTGTACGCTCACTTTTTGAATTTGCGCTGCCTGCTCTTCGTCCCTCGCAGCAAGACGTACGATTGCCTTCTTCAACCCCGCGATCGTTGCTTGCTGCTCCTCGACTTTTTTGTGCTCTTTAAGGAACTCATTGAGCAACATCGCGTTCACCTGATCGTAACGGACGCTATATGGTTTTCCTTTTTTGTCGCGGACCACAAGGTCGGGGTTCACCTTCTCCACTTCCTCGGCCACGAGGCCGAATTGCGGGATGCCTTCTGGATCAATCTCCGTCTTGTAATGGAAGGTCACTGGCCGGAGCGCGAGAAGCACTCCGCTTGCCTTGTCCATGGGCTTAATCACCTCTTTGAAACGCTTCGAGGAGGGAACGGTGCCGAG
>JBKPLX010000151.1:0-3612 GCA_046731855.1 Verrucomicrobiota bacterium
GTGTTGGACCCGGGCGTGCCTGGCAAACATGGCAAGCTGCTCGTTAACCTCCTTGCTGAGGACCACAGTCGCGCTGACGAATCCGGCAAACACCGCATTATGCTGGAAGGCTACGGTTATAAATGGTACCGGATTGGTGGACTCGATTATCTGCTGCGTCGAACAGATATCGACCAGGGCGATAACCACGCAGTCTAATAGGACTGCAGCCGGCTGGGACCATGAGCCTGCTTAATTGCCGGACACGATCACATCGCCCACGAAAAGCGATTCATGAGTTCGTAAGGAGGATTGATTGTATGGCTGATAATAATGGTAGTGGCAGCAACGCCGCAGTCGTGGCCATATTCGTGATCTTTGTGATCATCGTGGCCGCAGCGCTCTTCTTCTTCGGCGGCCAATTTTTTGGCAGTGGCGGCACGACGAAGAAAGTCGATGTAAACGTGAAGGCACCAGCGGAGCCCGGAAAAGTCGTGCCCAGTAAATCGCCCTGATGTTTCTTCTTACTTCTTATTGCGGAAGTTATGCGTACGTTGAGCTAGACGTCATCGCGTCGCGATCAGGATAAAATAACCAGCCGATCATCTTCTCGATAGGCACAAGTCTTTGCACGCTTGGCTCGCCTGAAGCCCATTCCAATAGTTGCACCAGATACCATCCCGGATGCGGTTCTCCAATCACCACGCCCTGCCATTCCACCTTGTTATTCTCGCTCACGCTGTGGAAGTATTTTCCAACTAGCTTTTCCGTTTTCGTTACGGTTTCGGCTTCCATCGAACTAAAATTTCAATCGGAATCCCTAACGAGCCGTGAGAGGTCAGTTCCTCACATCAAATGGCACCGATGCATAGCTTCCGCCTGGAGCCATGATCGCAATTCCGAGCTGTTTAGCTGCCCATCCAGCAAGACAATCGGGATAAAGCCCTCGATAGCTTTTCCGTTTTCGAATTTCTGCCATGCTTCGTCGGCATCGGAAGAACTCATCGGACGCGAATGCACCGCAACAAGCTCGTCAACGGAAGCTCCCTCCGTTCGAATCCATGCGATGATGAATTGCTCGGTGATTTTCATGATATGGCTGCCCTTACCCCTAGCTTTCTCCTCAATCTAACAGTAATGACGGGCGCAGAGGTTCACGGTGACTCCCTCCGCCGGTGTTAAGTGTGCTTAGCACGGGCAGCTTAGAACCCGCCTCATCCGCACCGTAAAATCCCGTCATCACTACCCACCACAACCGAGAATCTCTCCGTTCGTTTCATTAAAGATTTGCGCGGACGTGAATTCAAAAAAACTCTCAGTCCGTGTTAAGATTTACACCTAGGGATATCTTGACTGACGGTCAATTCACAGCGAAACACCTGGGTCTCGCGATTAGCCTTAGGGAACCAAAAAGGATCGCTTTTACGAATCTAGTTAGGAAGGGTTACGTCCTCGCACGAGCAATCGCTCAGTGACCTACAAAGAATTCGAATAAATAACAAACGAGACCCGACGAAAGGGTAACATGAAAAAAGTTATAGCCATATTGATTAGCTGTTCGCTCGCGCTGGCCGCGAGCGCGATCGCCCAGCAGGACGAACAGCAGCAAAAACCAAAGAAAGAGAAGGCGCAGCCGGCAAAATCGCGCCCGGCGAATGAAGCGAAACCAGCGCCAAACCCACAACAGTCCATCCCCAGGCAGCACCCGGAGACAAAGGCTCGCGAGAAAGCGCCACAGCCCAGCGAGTCTACCTCCAAACCGCACGCCGAGACGAAGGCTCCCGGAAAAGAGCCAGGTCACGCGAATGCCGGCAAGGGGCAGGTAGAGCAGGGCAAGAAAGAGCGCAGCGCACCTAATGAAGCTGAGACCGCGAATAAGCCGCCTGGTCCGGCTCCCGCAGGCGCGATTGGGCACTCCCCGGCTGGGGGTCCGCAGGCTAACAAGCCCAACCCTCCGGGTAACAAGCCGAATGCGCAGAAAAAGCCGGATCCTCAGACCATCCAGAGAATCAAGACGCAGCACGCGAGTTTTCGTGCGCAGCCAAGACCGGATAAGGTCCCGGCCGCAACGTTTAATCAAAGCTACCGCATCAGCGGAAGCGAACGCTGGCAAGGCCCACAATATGAGGTCTTCCGTTCCTACCATCCTGAGTGGCACGATCGAAACTGGTACCACACGCACTTTAACCGGGTCGAGCTGATCGGCGGCGGTTACTATTACTGGAACAACGGCTACTGGTATCCGGCGTGGGGTTATGATTCTTCCGCGCAGTATTACGCTTACGATGCGCCGATCTATGTCGGTTCGCATGCTGAGCCGCCTGATCGCGTGATTGCCGACGTGCAAGCCGCTTTGCAAGAGATGGGCTACTATCAAGGCGAGGTCGATGGATTGCTGGGGCCGTTAACGCGCGAGGCACTCACCGCTTACCAAGCCGATCACGGTCTTTATACCACCGCTGTGATTGATGAGCCTACGCTCTCTTCGCTTGGCATGGGATAAAGCAAACTAGCTTTAAAAAGAAAAGCCGCCGGGCCCACGCCTTGGCGGCTTTTTCTATTGTTGTAGCCACGGCGCTGTGTCGCCGTGTTTGAGGAGCTACACGCCAATAGTCAGCCATTCCGCCCAGCGCTCCCGGAAGAGCGGACCGGTCCCTTCAGTGAGAACAGCGCGTCAAATGTGACCCCCTTTTTGCTTCACCCGTTTTTGTTTCCTTACTTCGTAGCGTTATTGCCACCAAAATTGCGATCGCAATGGGCCAGATCAGATTCAGACGCAACGTGCCGGTGAACGCCGCCGCGAATGACTCGTGAAACGCCTGGCGGACCAGTTCGACCTGACTTGTGATCAGGCCGGCATCGATCTTTCCGATTCGTTCGGCCGCGCCGGGCTGTTCCAAGAGCTTCTGTTGCGCGAATGACAATGACGTCTCAGATAATCTGAAAGCGAGATGGCGCTGGAAAAGGGCACTGTGAAGTTCGCTCGCGGCGGCGACGCCAATCGCACCTCCGCCGAATCGAAACATGTAGATCATTCCCGTTGCCTGACCGAGGCGTTCGGGCGAAACCGCGGCGAGACCAATGGTGTTTAGCAATGTAAATCCGGGCCCGACACCAGCGGCAACCAGGAGAAATGGAATCACCATCCCAATGTATCCGTACGATACCGGGACAAATGACAGGATCGCCAGTCCCAGCGCTATCGACACGCAAGTTACGATTAACAGTGTCGGCAGTTGAAAGCGGCTCGTTAGGCGTCCGGACATGACTCCAGTTACGGCAAGAACAAGACTGAACGGAACCAGGCCGATTCCCGCAGTCAACGCGCTGTAACCAAGTTCCTCCTGCAAGTAAACCGCGACCATGAACAGGAACAGAAAGAAGACAAATCCAAGGAAGCAACTGGCCACGCAGGAACAGAAAAAGGCCGGTATCTGAAGGAGCTTGCCGTCAACGATGGCATTGGTCGTGCGGCGCTCGATGATTGCGAAGACCACCAGCAAGGCGAGCGACAGAACGATCAGTCCGACTGCCAGCGGCGGGTTGCGATCGGTTCCCTGAATGAGATCCAGGCCGACAAGGAAACTCGTTAACGCTGTCCCGAGAACAACTACGCCCGCGATATCAATTCGG
>JBKPLX010000152.1:0-6540 GCA_046731855.1 Verrucomicrobiota bacterium
AAGCAGAAGCAATTGAAATGCGACAACAACTGCTGCAGCCCAAAGCCACCAGTTGCCGCCCGTCGATTCGATTAGCTTCAACACGAGCACAAGCAACGGATAGCCAAGCAGTACGGCGAGAAGCAATCCCTTGAGACGATCCACGATCCACATCTTCATGCTTGTTGTGTTGAAACCGAATCGCTCTTCGATTTTGAATTGCGCGTACCATGCGAATGGCAATCCGGGTATGCTCAACGCGATCCCTGTCACGAATAGAAAACCAGCCATCGCCAGGATCGAAGTACCCAAACTTGAACTGAATTTTCCGAACGCCCACGGCAACAGGCCGCTAAAAAGCACGGCGATCAAGATCACGGCATCAAACACGTTGACGATGTCTCCAAATCGGCTCTTGGCCAGCGTGTAATCAATCGAACGGCGATACGTCGATTCGTCCATGACTCCTCGAAATGCTGACGGCACTTCATTCCTTTGTGCGCGTACGTGACATCGATTTAGTCGGCTCAGCCACAGTTCGGTGACGGCGCGCGCGAGAATCAGAAGCAGAGCAATTACGGCGAACGGCTGCATGAAAGAATCGGGCTAAACCTCCCTCGTCCCAAAATCAGCTGGTGAATAGCCTCCGATAATGGCGGTACCAATCGCTCTGAAAGCGTTCAGCCGGATCGTACTTTCTTTTCAGTTCGAGAAATTCTTTGAACTGCGGGTAGCACGCCATGACCTGTTTCGGTGTCGCGAATTTATGGTAGGTCAGATAATAGCTTCCGCCGCGGGCTATCGCCAAATCAATCAAGCCGCGAAAGGAGCGTACTGATGTTTCAAAGCCCTCCGAGGTATGAAACGTGAGCAAATTAAAGATGATACATGCGTAAGGTTCTTTGGCCCAAGCCAGGAAACTCTCATTATCTTTTTCGATTAGCCGGACTGTCCCGTAAATGACGAGTGTACGATTCGACCGCAGGAGTTCTGCTGCTTGCACTAAAAAGTCAGGAAGATCCCGTCGCGGAACGTAAATCTCAGTGATGATAAGGCTCGATTCTTCTCCGCCGATCTGGTCCCGAATCTTCTGCGCATAATTGGGCAGATAAGCGCTCAGTTGATTCGTATCAGACCAATAAGTCTGTCCGTTTGTCGATAAATAATAGTCGCTATAACGCTTAAACGCTTTCGCCCGGTCCGTGTAAGCCAGCCGCAAGAGCTCCAGCCACTCGTCGTCGCCTAACTCTTTTTTAGCGATAATTGGTTCGTGTTCGTCGATTGGCTTATAACAAGAGAACACGCCACGTTGGAGAAAGTCCGGCGATTTTTCGTCGACTGAAAACTGAAAATCTCCATAAACAAACGATTGCGCTATTCGCTCTTCAAAACGCCTGGGCAGATTACTCGCGGAAATTATCTCCACCACACGTCGCAGTTTTTGCCGGGGCACAAGCCGAAGCGTTAGTGTGTCGATTAACCCGAACAGTCCGTACCCACCGATCGCAAGTCGGAACAATTCGTGGTTTTCGTCCCGCGAACAGCGAATCGATTTTCCGTCGGCGTTGATCAGGGTGAATGATTCAACATTGGAAATAAGCGGCTTCATCGCCAGCCCGCGTCCGTGCACGTTGGAGGAGAGACTCCCGCCAAGAGTAAATGTGTCTGCGCCGGTTTGCTTTTGCGCGATACCCCATTCTTTTGTGCTGTTCTGCTGAGCGTCCAGATAAGTGCGAATCAATTTTGGCCATTGGATTCCCGCTTCCGCTTGAATCAAACCACGCTCCTGGTCGAAAGAAATTACGCGATCGAGTGAACGCGTATCGATGCAAATGCTGTCTGTGGCGAATTGCTGACCACCCATCGAATGCCGGCAGCCGGAAACAGAGATGGGCAAAGCTTTCTGTGACGCGGAACGCACAATCTGTGCGAGTTCGTCGCGGGTACGCGGCGTGAGAAGCTCGCGAACGCGGGTGCGATTGAGCTGTGAATGAACGTCATTTACCCAAATCTCTGGTTCTGCCAGTATGCGCGGTGCTAGCGCGAAGAGCGCTGCTGTGCGTATGAATTCGCGCCGGGTAAGCACGCGAAAGTATAATCGGTCCGGTTAACTCTCAGCCAGGCAAATTACCTCGCCTTTGGCGATACATTCGTTGGCCAATCCAGATCCCAGGCTGCGCAGATCATCGTGATCGAAAATTCGGCCCACACGCCAGGGACGCACAAGGTCAACAAGTCCGCTTCGGGTAGCCCCCCAGACAAATGGTTCGCCCTGTCGGCGCAGCCACCAATCAACCAATTTACTTTGCGAATCGAAACGAATCCGGCCATCGCTTTGCTTTTCCATGAATGTGAATACAAATCGGCTGCCGGGCGCGCTCAGACTCTTCAATTCCCTCATCAATGATGAGACGACATTCGGTGTCAGATACATCAAGAGACCCTCGGCGATCCAGACCGAACGTTGAGTTGAATCAAAACTACTTTTGATCAGCGCCTCGCTACCAAAGGTAGTGGCGCTCAAATCCATCGCGACAAAATGCAATCGTTCGGCACCGATTTTAGACAAGGGGCGCATTTTGTGGCGCTGCGTTGCCGGATGATCTATTTCCCAAAATTGGGCACTTGGAAATTCCTCATGTAATTCGAAACTAAGCGGATCGAAACCAGCGCCGATTACAACGACCTGGGTAGCTCCATTGATAAGCGCTGAGCGCACAAGCCCGCCGATACATTTCTTTCGCAAGGCGTAATGCAGCAGGATTCCCGGGATCGTTAGGCGCTCGATCAACTTCGCGATCGGCCGAAACCAGTCCTGTCGTATGATCCTCAGAACCAAATGCGTTTGCTCCGAATGCCGCTCGAGTAACTGAGCACACAAGTCTGCTGACGCTCTTGAGACGAGGCCTGTGTATTGTGGGCTGCGATGCAGAACGACCAGACTTGCAGCAATCAGCAGCGCCGTGCGGCTGGCTTGATCGTTTTGCACGCAAGACGCGCGGATCGTTTTCTACTTGCGAGCGCTGACGTTCTTCGGATCCGTCGCTTTAGCATCGGCAGTAAGGAATTCGCGGACGTGGCTCAGTTCATCTCGTGAGCCGGCAGCTTTTGCTGTTTGCGCCGCCAGCTTCGCGTAATAACGGGTTGCACCTTCCTTATCACCAGATTGCTCTGCAGCTCGCGCCGCTCCATATAGTCCTCTGAATCGCCCCGGGTAGATTTTGAGCGCAGCTTCAAATTCTTGCTGCGCTTCTTTTGGCTGGCCCACTTCGAGGAGGAGACTGCCGAGTTGTTCGCGAATGGGAACAAAGGCTCCGGGTGAAACTGGATGCTTGCCTAGAATGTCTTCGGCATCCGCGGCACGCCGCAGGATGTCAATCGCTTCGTTCTTCTTACCCTCGGCAGCTGCCACCCAGGCCGAAGCCGCTTGCATCTGCAGATCGAGATGGTTCTTGAAATAGTCGAACTTGGGATCCTTCGTCGCGTCACGTAGTTGCTGCATTCGCGCGATTGCTTTTCGCGCACCGTTGAGATCGCCGGTATGCGCTCGTCCGAGCGCGTGACCATATTCGATCAGGGCCTCCATGAATGGGAACGAGGACCAGTGGGGGAGATCTGGAACGCTCAACGCCGCCGCCGCCGTCCAATCGCTGCGCTCGAACGCATAACGTGTGGGAATGGCTGCCAGCGCGTAAGCCGCGCTGAATTCGAGTTCAGGATTTGTCTTCCGCACTTTGGCGGCAAGATCGACGATCTTCTTCGCCTCGGTGTCCCGCGCTTCCTGCAAATAGGAGTAGGCCATGTAATCGAGTGCATGTAACTCTTCTGCTTCGGTGGCGTTGCGATGACGCATGGCCGCATAAGCGCGCGACGCTTCAGCCGAAGCCTGATTCGCAGCGATTGATTCATCCCACATCCCCAGGCGGGTGAAGATGTGGGACGGCATGTGCAGCGCATGGGGCACCCACGGCGCGATGGAATCATAGCTTTGTGCCGCAGCGAGTCCGCGTTGGGCAAAGGCCGGATAGTCGTAGCAATGAATCAAGTAGTGAACGACGCCGGGATGATTTGCGTTTTGTTTCCACAGCTTTTCGAAGATGGCTGCCGCCTCGAGCTGCTTCGACAAACTTGTGTCAGTGGGCGTGGCGTAACCTACACCCAGCACAGCGAACGCGTAGAAGGTTTGGACCTCGAAATCGTCCGGATACTTATCGCGTAACTGATGCATGGCGTTTTCGTAAGCAATCACACGATCGCGCGGTCCGACTGGTCCATGACACGATTGTCCAACCGCGCCAGCGCTCGAACCGTCTGGCGTATTGTAATAAACATTGAGCGCGGTAATGAATCCGCGCTCTCGATCCGTTCCAGCGTTCATTGCCATTGCCTTTTCAATGGCCGCTTTGCCGGCCTTCATCTCATCGGGAGTGGGAGGCGTCCATATTGGATGCCACCACGTCATGGCGATTCCCCACTGAGCCATGGCGCATTTGGGATCGCGTTCGGCCACCGAGGTGAAAACACGTCGTGCCTCTTCGTAGAAAAACGAATGCAGCAATGCCACACCGCGGGAGAAGTCCGATTGAACCGTAGGCGCGCACGATATCGGGAATTCAACTTTCCCTGCGGCGCGCAAATCGCCAGGTTCTGGAACAGACGCGCATTCGACGTGACGAACAGCGAAGCTGCTGGCTAATACAATAAGAACAAATAAGCGAGGGGAAAACAAGCGGACCATTTTCGAGGCTACACCCCTGTAGCTAGGCCGCAAACTCGAAAATGATCTTGCCGCTACGCTGGCCGCGGGCCGCCTGCGCAACGGCCGTCTTTGCTTCGCTCAATGGATAAGCTTTCTCCACTTTTGTTTGGAGCAGACCACGTTTCGCCATCTCGAATAGATGTTGAAACGCCTCCATTCGTTGAGCCGGCGTCGCGTTGTCGTACCACTTGTTAATCCAGATACCACGGAAGCGGAGGTCTTTGAAAATGAGCAGGCCGTTTGGGATTTTTAGCGGCTGCAAACTCATCGCTCCATAAGTCACCAGTGTTGATCCCGGAGCGAGACAATTAGCCAGACGCAGTGCGCTTTCGCCACCAACAGCGTTCAATCCCAGACGAATCGGTGGGCCTCCAATCACGTCTTCCACCTCGCGGCGAAGATTTTCACTATCAACCAGGACGACATCGCCGCCCTCCGCCCGCAATTCGTCGATTAACTCCGAGCGCCGGACGACATTCACTGTCTTGTAACCGAGCTGGCGCGCAATTTGAATGACGGCGCGCCCTGCGGCCGAATTCGCCGCGTTCTGAATCAGCCAGTCGCCACGTGCAAGATCGACATAATCGTGCAGCAAGCGCCACGCCGTCATCGGATTGATTTTCAGCATAGCCGCATGCACGGGTTTGATTCCCTCCGGAACGACAACCAGGTCATCGGCTTTCACAACAACGGCGTCGCGCCAGGTTCCGACGTTGTGCGGCAAAATCACCAGGGCGCCATTCGCTAGGCCCTTTACGTCCGCGGCAACATCTACAACGATTCCTGCGCCTTCGAACCCGGGTGTTGCTGGCAGTTCTGCTCGCACCGGATATTTGCCTTCGATCTGATTCAAGTCGGCCGGATTGATCGGTGCTGCGCGCATTTTCACGATGACCTCGCCGGGAGCTGGCGTCGGCCACGGTCGTGATTCGACATGTAACACATCCGCCGGATTTCCGTGCGTTTCGTACACGGCTGCGTTTATAGTTTTCATGATGTCCTCGCCCCGGCATCCTCAAGCCTCCGCAAACAATCTGCAAACGCGCCGGTCGCCTGGCTGGATGACCTCGTCTGCCTGGAAGACCAGTGCGCGGGTCGCGCTCTTCGGCATGATCGTCAATGCAATTTTCGCGGTGGCGAAAATTCTCGGTGGCGTGTTTGGCCACGCTTATGTTCTTATTGCTGATGGCATTGAATCCGGGCTCGACATTGCGGGTTCGTTTGTCATCTGGAGCGGGCTGAAAGTTGCGGCGCGGCCACCAGATGCTTCCCATCCCTACGGTCACGGAAAAGCGGAGCCGATTGCGGCGGTGATTGTTGCAGCTGGGGTCCTCGCTGCTGCGGTGGGTCTTGCCATTCAGAGTGTGCGCGAGATTTTTCTCCCGCATCACGCGCCGGCGCCGTACACGCTCGGGATATTGGTTGTGGTAATCCTGATCAAAGAAACTTTGTTTCGTTACGTCAACCGTATCGGACGTGAAGTGGAAAGTACGGCTGTACAAACCGATGCATGGCATCATCGCAGCGACGCATTGACGTCTGCCGCCGCATTCATTGGGATTTCACTGGCTTTGATTGGTGGCAAGCCCTGGCAGAGTGCGGACGATTGGGCTGCCATTTTCGCCTGCGTGGTGATCGCGGCGAATGGCATCAGGCTGATGCGCCCCGCGTTTTACGAAATCATGGACACCGCGCCGCGAACAATCGTTAACGCCATTTCCTCGGTTGCCATGACCGTCCCGGGCGTCATCGAAGTTGAAAAATGCCGCGCTCGCAAGATGGGTTTGGATTTTTACGTCGAT
>JBKPLX010000153.1:0-21035 GCA_046731855.1 Verrucomicrobiota bacterium
GCTTTATGTTTACATCGGAGCCGCCGGCAAGGCGGGCGTTTCAGTCGCGGTCGGCAGCGAAGGGATGAAGCATGGGTGGCAATATTGGACCCTCACGGGCGTCGGCCTCGGCGCAACAATCATCGTGACGATTTGGGTAACCAAAATCGCGCGCGACGCATTGCGCAAGACAACCGAGATTCGATAACTATCGACGCATCACTGGTTTCAAGCCTTGTCATTCCGAGCAAAGTCGAGGAATTTCTTGGTCATTTTGTGTAGGGTAACGCTTTTCTGGAATAAATCGGTCTGGTAAAGCTTCGCATTGAGATGATCGAAGCCCAAAGCAAAGAACGCATCGTCCGCCAGCGTTACGCGGCTGGAGCAAAGGAACGCGCCGACAAACTGTGTTGTCCGGTCGATTACGAATCCGAATATCTCAAAGTCATTCCACCAGAAGTGATCGAGCGCGATTACGGTTGCGGCGATCCGTCGCGCTATCTGCGCGAAGGAGAAACGGTTCTTGATCTCGGCAGCGGGACGGGAAAAATCTGTTTCATCATTGCGCAAATTGTCGGGCCGACCGGCAAAGTGATGGGTGTCGATATGACCGACGAAATGCTCGAGGTCGCGCGGCGTAATGCGCCAATTGTGGCTGAGCGTATCGGCTATGCGAATGTGGAGTTTCGCAAAGGCCGTATCCAGGACCTCGGCCTCGATCTCGAATTGTTGGATCGAGAGCTGAAACAAAATCCAATCACAGATGCCGCTTCATTTCTCGCCGCAGACGAGCTGGCCGAAGAATTGCGGGTCAAACAGCCGTTGGTCGCCAACGATTCCATCGACGTGGTTGTCTCTAGTTGCGTCTTGAATCTGGTCGAGCCGAAATCCAAACGACAACTCTTCGACGAAATCTTCCGGGTTTTGAAAAAGGGAGGGCGCGCTGTGATCTGCGACATCGTGAGCGATGAAGAAGTGCCCGAGGAAATGCAAAATGATCCGGCGCTGTGGAGCGGCTGCATTTCAGGGGCGTTGACCGAAGATGGTTTCCTTCAAGCGTTCGAGCATGCTGGGTTTTACGGAATCCAAATTTTGAAACGGGGCGCGCAATCGTGGCGCACGGTACAAGGGATCGAGTTTCGTTCCGTGACCATTGAGGCGTTCAAAGGAAAACAAGGCGAATGTTTCGAACGCAACCAGGCCGTGATCTATCGCGGACCCTTCAAGGAAGTGCTCGACGACGACAATCACAGGATGGAGCGCGGGAAGCGCTATGCTGTTTGCGATAAGACTTACAACCTCTACAAGAAAGCGCCGTACCGCGAGTTTTTCGAGTTCGTCGATCCGCTTGTCGATGTACCGTTGGCCGAAGCGAAGCCGTTCGATTGTTCGCGTACTGCCGTTCGCAATCCAAAAGAAACCAAGGGCCAGGATTACGATGTCACGACTAAAGCAAACAACAAATGTTGTGACGGTGGCAGCTGCGGCTGAGTTTGAGATGAATCGATTTGCGCAAACGCTAGCGGAGAATTCTCTCTCACTCCGCCGCACGCGTCCCGAGATTCTTCAAGTGAACGTGGGCAAGGTTTGCAATCTCACTTGCGTGCATTGTCATGTGAACGCCGGGCCGAAGCGCAATGAAATAATGGCGCGTGAGACGGTCGATCAGATCATCAATTGGTTCGCAAACACAGAGATCCCAACTCTCGACCTAACCGGTGGCGCGCCGGAAATGATTCCGGATTTCCGCTATTTCATTGACCGAGTGAAGAAACTGCAACCCTCACGGCACGTTATTGACCGCTGCAATCTTACGATTCTGCTCGAAAGCGGTTATAAAGATCTCGCTCAATTCCTGTCTGCAAGGAAGGTCGAGATTATTGCATCGATGCCGTGCTATTCGGCAGAAAATGTCAATGCGCAACGCGGCGAGGGCGTTTTCGACGAGAGCATCTCTGCTCTGCAGCTACTCAACTCGTTAGGTTACGGAATCGATCCCGAATTACCGCTGCATCTTGTCTACAACCCAATCGGAGCATTTCTGCCACCGCCCCAAGGCGAGCTTGAGAGCGATTATAAACGTGAACTCAAAAAACATTTCGGAATTGTGTTTAATAAGCTCTATGCGCTCACGAATCTTCCCATCGGCCGGTTTGCAAGTTATCTGCGGCACAATGACAAACTGGACGATTACCTGCAACTGCTGATCGATGCCTTTAATCCGGCGACAATCAGCGGGTTGATGTGCCGCAACACGATCAGCGTCGGCTGGCGCGGCGAAGTTTACGATTGCGATTTCAATCAGCAACTCGGAATGCAATGGTCTGGCAATGGTGGGAGCAAGCCGCTTTTTCTTTGGGATATCGATCCGGATTCGCTCGAAGATCGCGAGATCATGACCGGTAATCACTGTTTCGGTTGCGCCGCGGGCGCCGGCTCTAGCTGCGGCGGCGCGGTTGTGTAACTCGGGGCTTCGAAGCCTGTGTTACTTCGACACGGCGATAACGTGCGCAGTCATCGGCAAGACGAACTCGCTTCCTCGCACGTATTGTTTGATTCCGTTTTCAAGTGCGATGCGAATCTTTTCCAATGTTTCCGGTGATTGCCGCGCCAGGATGCCAGCTGTGCGAACACCGGCGTTCCGTTCCACTTCGAAATAGTAACCGGCGTGCGGAAGATGCCATTCAACCGTGCGCGTGTCATAGCTCATCGAAGTACCGTCGAATCCTGCTCGTTTCAGCACCTGCCGGCATTCCTCTCGCTCTCCGTACAAATATTTCGGCGGTCCTTCGGGCAAGCCGACATCCAAATTCGCGTAGGCTTCAATCGCGTCATTAACGATCTTCGCGGTCGGATTCCGCTCTGGTCCGGCCCAAACAGTAAAACCAAACTTACCACCCCGTTTTAAAACGCGGCACGCCTCGGCGCATGCTCTTTCTGGATGGGAGACATGCAATAATCCGAAGTTCATAAGCACGCGATCGAACCTGCCGTCTTTAAATGGCAAATCGTGCGCGTCGCCTTGCTTGAATTCAATCTCCGGAAACATTCGCTTCGCGATCGCCACCATTTTTTCGGAGAAATCTATTCCTTTGGCAATCGCGCCCAATTGTTTCGCTGCGGCTGACACGTAGCCCGGGCCGCACGCGACATCCAAAACCAACATCCGCGCCGAAACGTTGGCGTCTGCTAAAAGGGACGGAATAAATTGCCGCGTCAGCGACGACCACACGGAATCATATTTGTGCGCCACGCGCTCCCAGCCTTCATGCTCGAAGCGAGCAAAATCAGCTCTTGCACTCTTCATACGGCGATCAGCCAAGCGGCCGCGTCGCAGAGACCGCAGGCAGTAGTCGGGCTAAACCGAACTCGGCGTGGATCAACTGCGCGGCTCGTTCAGCATCTTTCTCATCGATGATAACTGCAATTTTGATCTCCGACGTGGAAACCAGCTCAATGTTGATTCCGCTCTTTCCGAGGCATTCGAACATTCTGGCCGCTACTCCTGAGTGCGATCGCATTCCGATTCCGACCACGCTCAGCTTGGCCAGGCCAGCGGCGGTGTTCAGTCGCTTTCCGCCAATCTGGCCGATCACCG
This sequence comes from Verrucomicrobiota bacterium, assembly GCA_046731855.1. GTDB lineage: Bacteria > Verrucomicrobiota > Verrucomicrobiia > Chthoniobacterales > UBA10450 > Udaeobacter. The sequence continues at coordinate 3,578 of JBKPLX010000153.1, forward strand.
GCATCAGGATCGTACGGGCGTTTTCCAGTTCATCCTCATGAATCGTGAACGAAATATCAGTCGTGCCGCCGATTGACGCGTTTTGCACGATCATGTCAACAATGATGTGCGCTGCGGCGACATTCGAAAAAATCCGGGCAGCCATTCCCGGCTCGTCACGCACGCCTGCGATGCTGAGTTTTGCTTGGTGCCTGTCGAGACTGATTCCCCGAACCACCACGTCTTCCATGCTCGGGGTCTCTTCTTTGGCAACTGTCCCGCGCCGTTTGGTAAAGCTTGATCGCACTTCGAATTCGACGCCGAATTTTTTAGCAAACTCTACTGCGCGGGATTGCATCACCTTTGCGCCGCTACCCGCCATCTCGAGCATCTCGTCGTAGGCAATCTCACTAACTTTTTTCGCGTCGAGCACTACGCGCGGATCGCACGTGAACACGCCATCGACATCGGTAAAAATCTGGCAGGCGTCAGCATTCAACGCGCCGGCCAGCGCAATCGCGGTCAAGTCCCCGGCGCCCCGGCCAAGCGTGGTCGTATCTCCCTCCGGTGTCTGGCCCTGAAAACCAGCCACGATCACGATGTAGTCCTCCGACAGTATCTCATGAATCTGCTTTGGACTGATGTTCGCAATGCGCGCCTTGGTGTGATGGCGGTCGGTCAGAATTCCCGCCTGAGGGCCGGTCAACGAGATAGCTGTTCCACCCAGCGCGTTCACGGCCATGGCAGTCAAGGCGGTGGAGGCGTGCTCGCCAGTGGCCAGCAGGATATCGAGCTCCCGCTCTGTCGGATGCGGTGAGACAGCTTTTGCAAGCTTGATTAACTGATCGGTGACCCCTGCCATCGCTGAGATAACGGCGACAACGCGACAGCCCTTACGCTGCGTCTCAAGAATTCGGCGGGCCACTTTACAAATTCGCTCAGGAGTCCCGACGGAAGTGCCGCCATATTTTTGAACGATCAGTTGCATGGGTTGAATAGATTACGGAACAAGAATGAGAAGTTCCAAAACAAACTAAGACTTGGTTTGCGTCGCAATGCTCGCGATCCCGGTCAGCAATTAAAGCCCAACCGCACGTCGCACATCATTCACGGTGGCCGGTACAGATTTCAATTCCTTCATCTGTGCAGTGATCACATCCGGATCCTTCAATCCATGTCCAGTAACCGTGCAGACAATTCGGCTTTGCTCTGGAACCTTCTGAAATGAATATGCTGCCTCCTTCGAATCGCAGCATTTGAAAAGCCCCGCAACGGACGCCGCACTTGCCGGTTCGACGAAGATTCCCTCGTGCTGCGCCAGCCAGGTCTGCGCCGCCAGAATCTCTTCGTCACTAACAACATCGATCGCGCCATGTGATTCAATGACCGCGGCGCGAGCCTGTTTCCAACTTGCCGGATTGCCAATTCGAATCGCTGACGCCACCGTTTCCGGTTTTTCGACGATGCGATTGTAAAAAATTGGGGCGGCACCCACGGCCTGAAAGCCAATCATCGCTGGCAACTTCGTCGACCTTCCCCGCGCGCGATATTCGCGGTAGCCCGTCCAATACGCGGTGATGTTTCCAGCATTGCCCACAGGCAACAGATGAAAATCGGGCGCGTCGCCCAGATCATCAATGATTTCGAACGCGGCGGTTTTCTGCCCGGCGATACGGTCCGGATTAATCGAATTTACAATGGCGAGATCACGCTGTTCACCAAGGTCCCGAACGATCCGCAGCGCATCGTCGAAGTTGCCTTCCAAGGCGACGATTTTTGCTCCGCAGGCGAAAGCCTGCAGCAATTTACCAATTGCGATTTTACCAGCAGGCAAGACCACGGCGCACGAGATTCCAGCCCGCGCTGCATAGGCCGCCGCAGAAGCCGACGTGTTCCCTGTTGAAGCGCAAATGAGAGCTTTGGCGCCCCGCTCCATCGCCTTGGATACAGCCACGGTCATGCCGCGGTCCTTGAACGAGCCCGTTGGGTTTACGCCTTCGTTTTTGACAAAAACCGCGCGACCGACGCGTTTGCTCAATTGCGGGCAGAACACCAGCGGTGTATTCCCCTCGCCCAAAGAAATAATCGGCGTCGATTCACCAACCGGAAGGTATTCCTGGTAACGCTCGATCACTCCCAATTTTGATGTTGTCGTTTCGGCGTGCATTTTCTATTCGAGACAAATTCGTGTGATTGTCGATCTGTAACTGCCGTGTAAGATCATGCCGTATGCCTGCGCTCAGCAAGGAAGATAAACTGCGACTCTTAACCACAATTCTGGAAAGTCGCCATGCGGACCTGCGGGAACAGAACCTGAATCGTCAGGGCAAGGGACATTTTCATGTTTCCGGAATGGGCCATGAGGCGCTCGCCGCGGTCTCGATCCAGATGGAACCGGACGATTACATCGTGTCGTATTATCGCGACCGTGGTCTTGTTCTTGGGCGCGGAATGACAACGCGCCAGCTCGGTCTGGAATATTTCGCAAAGCGCAACACCGGAAGCGGCGGGCGGCAAATGCCGTCGCACTATAGTAATGCGGAGTTGCACATCTGGAGCGTGCCGACTCCGACAGGCTCGCAGTTGCTCCCCGCGTGTGGGATGGCCTGGGGCATTCAATTAGATGGCAAAAAAAATCTCGTTGTCACCACAGTCGGTGACGCTGCGACGCGCCAGGGAGATTTTTTTGAAGCACTCTGTTTCGCTAAGGAGAAAAAACTTCCGATGCTCTTCCTCGTCGAAGACAACGGCTACGGTATCAGCATGCCGACGCGGAAGAACAATCCGCTCGCGCTCAATGTTCTCGAACCTGACAACTGGCGGCGCATCGAAGGACAAGACGTGCAGCAGATTTATGACGCAACCGCAGAGGCGTTCGAGAAAATCCGCGCGGGAGGCGGACCGTTCTTTTTCTGGATCAGGATGGAGCGCCTTTCCAGTCACACCAGCTCTGATGATCAGAAACTTTACCGGAGTTCTGAAGAGTTGCAGGCGTTGGAAAAATCAGATCCGCTCAAGTACTGGAAAGATCAACTGGTCCAGGAAGGGGTCATCACCGCTGAGGAATTCGCCAGGCTCGATAACGAAGTTAAAGAGCGCATTCGCCGCGAGTACGCCGAGGCAGAAAAGGCCGAGGATCCTTCGCCCAACGAGTTACTCGCTAACGTTAGCAAGTCTCCTCCAAAACTTAACAAAGAAATTCTCCCCCCCGGGAAATATCGTATCGGCGACACAGTAAATAAAACATTGCGCGTCGGTCTGGAGGAGGATCCGCGACGCATCCTGTTTGGTGAAGATATTGAAGATCCGAAAGGCGGCGTGTTTCGCCTCACGCAAAAACTTTCAACCGAGTTTCCGAAACAGGTGTTCAATTCGCCTCTTGCTGAATCGACGATCCTCGGTGTCGCGTGCGGTCTGGCGGCCTACGGCAGGCGCCCGGTCTTCGAACTGCAATTTATTGATTTCATTTATCCGGGGTTCAACCAACTGGTCACAAACATCTCGAATTTGCGCTGGCGATCATTCGGCAATTGGAAATGCCCCGCGGTGATTTATGCGCCCTATGGGGCCTATCTGCCCGGCGGAAGCTTATGGCACAGCCAGGCAAACGAAGCAGCGCTCGCTCATTATCCCGGCCTAAACATTGTAATCCCAAGCTCGCCGGCTGATGCCGCCGGATTGCTCTGGTCCGCCATGCAAGGTGAAGATCCCGTCATCTTTTTGATTCCCAAACATCTGCTTTGGGCGGAGCACGAATACACGGAGCCAATTCACGCGGTTCCGTTGGGCGAAGCGCACAAGCTGCGTGATGGCTCTGATGTGACTCTCGTTGCCTGGGGGAACACGGTCGAGAAATCTCTCGAAGCTTTAAACAAGATCGATAATAAAATCAGCGTCGAACTAATTGATTTGCGTTCGATCGTTCCGTGGGACAAAGCCGCAATCGAGCAATCGGTGCGCAAGACTCGTCGGCTGGTGGTCGTTCAGGAGGACACTGAAAATTGCAGTGTTGGTCAGATGATTATCTCTCACATCGCCAGCGTTCCCGATCTTTGGAATGAAATGATCAGCCCTCCAATTCTGGTCAGCAAAGCAAACGTCATGATCGGGTACAACCAGATTTATGAGTACGCGGCCTTGCCAGATGTGGAGCGGATTATCTCTGCCATTCAGCGCTCGGTTCAGACCAAACACGAACGCGGTGCTGTAGCCGCGGGTGCCGGCCGCGGCGGCTCCAATGCGAGCCTCGAGCAAATCCCGTCGGGGTCAGCGGTGCGAGGCGCACTGCCAGCCCCGGCTACAGTAGAAACCAGAAAAAAGCGTATACAAGCCATCACCGTCCCGGTTATGGGTGAAGGCATTCGCAATGCAAAAGTCGTGTCGCTTTTGAAAAATCCCGGCGACACCATTGCGCTCGACGATGAGCTCTGCGAAGTGGAGACCGATAAAGCCGTTTATCCCATTCAGTCGTCATTTGCCGGTTTAATGGGTGAATGGAAAACAAACGTAGGCGACACCGTAGAGATTGGTCAGGAGCTTGGCACGATTGTAACCGCCGAGCCTTCGTTTGCCGACCAGTTTAAGGAAGCAGCCGAAGAATCTCCAGGGGCTGTAGAGGCGGCTGTCCCCAGCCGCAAACAATCCGAAATTGCGCCGGAGGACAGGCGCCGCTACAGGGAAATCGAACCTGCGCTAGCACCGACGATCACCCGCAAACTCCTTCACGTGATCCCCGCTAATTTGCAGATCGATGTGCGATGGGATGCAATTCGCAAGACGCGCGATGCGGCGAAAACGAAAAATGGGAAACACGCTCCTTCTCCTTCGGTGATGATCGCATGGGCGGTGGTGCGAGCGATGGAAAAACATTCACCTTTCCGTCGCCTCATTTTGGAAGAAGACCGAATTGTTGAGAACGAAAATTTCGATCTCGGTATTGCAGTAGCTTTGGAAGGCGACCGCTTGGCGACAGCAGTGATTGTTGATGCGAATAAGAAGTCCTGGCTGGAATTCGTGAAGGTTTACAATGAAACAGTCGATGCTACTCGCGGCGGCCGTGTCGATGCGATGAACGCCCCGGTTGTGATTACCAGTCTGGGTGCATTTGGGGTAAAGGCCGGCGCGCCTATTGTTGTGCCGCCCTCGGTTGGCACGCTTTTCGTCGGCACCGCTCATCGAGAATTGATTCCAAATGGAAAGGAAAACGAAAGCGCGGAAGTCATCACGCTTTCGCTTACGTTCGATCATCGCGTCGTGAACGGCGCTGGCGCGGCGAGCTTCGCGAACGAGATCAAAAAACAAATCGAAGCGTTCAAAATCCCTGCAGCGAAGGCCGGGGCGACTACGACGTAACGTTTGTGAGTCTGTGGCCCCCTCCGCGAATTTGTTTGATCGCAGGCGGGACGCTTGCGTTACATTTCTCGGATGACCACTGCCAACAAGATCACTGTCGTTCGGATTTTGATGATCCCGGTCTTTGTGACGATGGCGATCTACTACGGTGAGAGCATCAAACGCGGCGACCCACTGGAATGGCAGCGTTTCGCGGCGATCATCATTTTTATTCTCGCTGCCGTAAGCGATGGCCTAGACGGCTATGTTGCGCGGCGATACAACCAACGCAGTACGCTGGGAGTGTATCTGGATCCAATTGCGGACAAAGGTCTGCTTTTGAGCGGCATCATCACATTGAGTATCAGCAACTGGAGTCAATCCGATCCTGAATACGGAAGTTTTCCTGTGTGGTTCCCGGTGCTTGTAATCTCACGCGACGCCGTGATTCTAGTAGGCACAATGATCCTGTATTTGTTGAACGGTAAAGTACATGTGAAGCCGAACTGGACCGGCAAAGTAGCGACCGTTCTGCAGATGATTGCCATTGGATGGGTCATGCTGCAGCTTCGATTTATTCCCCTGCTCTACGTGGTAATTGCAGCCGGCGTATTCACACTGATTTCAGGAATCGTCTATGTCACAGACGGCGTGCGCCAGCTACAGGCCGAAGGGCATGCGCACCCGCAGCGGGGTTAAGTTAGCATCCTTCACGCGATGAACGGCCTAACGAATATGCCGAACGTCGCAGTTGTTGGCCGGCCAAATGTGGGCAAGTCCGCGCTGTTTAATCGTCTGATTGGCCGCAAAATTGCCATCGTCCACGACCAGCCCGGAATTACGCGCGACAGGATTTCCGCAATTTGTGCACGCAGTACCCGGCCTTTCGTTCTATGGGATACCGGCGGGATTTTCGGAGCTGGCGAAGCGGAATTGAGCGCGCAGGTACGCGGCGCCGCCGAGGAAGCATTGCGCGAGAGCGATCTTTTGCTTTTCGTCGTCGACGCCAAGGAAGGCCTGTCCCCGATCGATGAAGAGCTCGCCCGCGTCCTGCGCAAATCCCAAAAGCCGGTGCTCCTGGTCATCAACAAGATTGATCACGAAAAACATGAGGCTCTTGCAGCAGAGTTCGATTCGTTGGGCTTCAAATCGAGTATAGCGATTAGCGCAGAACATGGTCGCGGCATCTCAGACTTGTTAGACGCAATTGACCGACTTCTCCCCTCGCCGGCCGGGGATTCGCGAGTCACAAGTCACGATTCACTTGCTGTGGCGATTCTCGGCCGACCCAACGTCGGAAAATCTTCCCTCATCAATTCCATTGTGCATAGCGAACGCGCCATTGTCAGTGAACTGGCAGGAACCACGCGCGATGCCATCGATATTCTTTACCAACGCAACGGCCGGAATTTCGTTTTCATCGACACAGCGGGAATCCGTCGGCGTGGTAAACAGTCGACTTCGGTTGAAGTCTTCAGCGTCATGCGTGCGGAACGGAGCATCCGTCGGGCCGGCCTTTGTGTTCTCATTGTCGATCTCACAGCTGGTGTAACCGCGCAGGACAAACGAATCGCAGGTCTGATCCAGACCGCGCGAAAACCGGCGATCGTCATTCTAAATAAATGGGACCTGGTTAAACCAACACGCAATCAAAAGCAGGCCATCGCTAGTATGGTGGCGACTGCGCGCGAGCGGATTTTCTTTTTGGATTATGCGCCGGTATTGATTACGTCGTCGTTAACTGGCGAACACGTTGGTAAATTGTTTGCGTTGATCGAAAAGATCCAACGCGCAGCGGGGCAGCGTATCGGTACAGGAGTTCTAAACCGATTGCTGCGCCAGGCATTCGAAGCGAACCCGCCACCGACCGTAAGGGCGCGGCGCCTCAAACTTTTTTATGCTGCCCAATCGAAAGGGAAAGAAAATCAACAGCTGCAACCTCCGGAATTCGTTCTTTTCGTGAATGATCCACGTCTGTTGGCCCAAACGTACAAGCGCTACCTTGAATCTCGCATTCGCGACGCGCAGCCTTTTCCTGGGTTGCCCATCATTCTGATGCTGCGTCCCCGCGCAAAGATTACGACGGCAGCATCACGCGTACTCGCGAAATAGACCGTTACTCCGGCTCCTGGCGATAAGGAAGATTGTCACGAAGTGAGGCAAGAATATTTTCACTCAGCTTGACAGCATCGTTGTCCCCAGAAGAACCGGCGCGGTTAAGCGCCTCTTCGGCAGCGCTGATGGCCCGCGGAAAATCTCCAGCCTCGGCGTAAGCCGCAGCCAGTGTATCAAGAAGAGCCGGAATTCTCCGCTCGGTCAGATCGCAGGCGTGCTCGGCCAGGCGAATCGCTTCAGTTCCATCGCGCGATTTCGAATCAGGATACGTCGCGAGTAACCACGCCAGTTCGTCTAGCATTCGCGGTGAGTCCGGGGCATTTGCAGCGATCTCGCGGAGTCGCGCCAAGCCATCCGGCTCCTTTGCCAGGGCCAGCAGGACCTGGCGCAGTTGCGCATGAGCCTGCTCAACTCCTGGTCGCAACATCATCACGTAAGCGAGGTGCTGCGCCGCCGATACGAGATCGCCGTTTTCGGCCAGAGCCGAACCCAACGCGGAATGAGCAGCTGCATCATAGGGCGCCACAGCCAACCATTCCCGCCCAAGATCGGCCGCTTCGTTGTAGCGGTGTGATTCGAAAAGACAATTCATTAAGAATTGGTAGGCCGAAAAATTCTCCGGACCGAGCTCGATTGCGCGGCGAGCTTCCGCGATTGCGCGCTCTTGGTCGCTCCGCTTTACAGAAATGGCCAGGTCGAGATGGGCAGCAGAGCCGGTAGGATTCAATTCAACCGCCCGTTCACCCTCTTTAATGGCTTCCTCGTCGTGGCCTAGTTCGCCCAAGCTCAGCGCGTGGAACCCTCGCGCGGCGGCGTTCGAGGGATCGGCTTCCACGGCCTTGATGGCTTCAGCATTCGCCTGGTCGATTTTGCCCTGGGTGCCTAAAGCTTTAACTGCATACAGGTGCTGCGATACCGAAGGTACGATCCAGTATGTGGCGAAACTGCTCATCGCCCAAAACAAGACGAGAGCGCCGAGAAAAAACCGGAACCGGGACCGTGCGTGTGTGAGCGTTTCCCAACCGAGCGCGCCAAAGAAACAAAGCGGCGTGAGTGCCGACAATCCATAGAACGCCTTCGCTTGTGCATAGGAGGGAACTCTTAGGGTCATAAAAATCAGACCCAGCACAATGACGGCGGAAAAGCCTAATAACAGGAACAATTCACTCGAAGGGTTTCGAATAAACCAAATGATCGCGACGACAACGCCTATGAGAACCAGCGCAGTGGGAATAAGCGACCACAGATAACCAGCCAGCAGTGACTGATTGTTCCAAGGTATGCTCAAGCTCGCGGTTCCACCGCACAAGCCATCGCCCCATAGCGTGGAGTAGATTCCATCGGCAAATCCGGCAAAGCCGCTGAAGAGTGGATTCACCAACGAGCGGCCGAAACGAAGGTAATCACCCGCAGTGTGATAACCGGGGTCCTGCCACCATGTGAACCCGCTGATCACATCCCAGTTACCAAGGAGCGGGTTACCGAACTTCTGCCAGATACGCACGTAATGCCAGCCGCACACGATGAAACAAATCGCCAGCAGCAATCCGAGGTTACGCAACGAGATTGCGATTGGCACTCGCGCGTAGGCGAGCTTACCCGCGATTGTCGCAATTACGACCGGCAGCAGCAATACGCCGGTCGCTTTTGTCAACATTGCCGCGCCAAGCGCCAATCCGACCCAGACAAATTGCAACACATGCAGCGTGTCGCTGCTCAACAGACGCAGACATAGATAAAGCGCCGTTGTTGCCAGCGTGGCCGACAATAATTCGTTCGTCACATAATGCGCGAGATACAAATGCATTGGCAGAAACGCCGCCACCAAAAGTCCGATGAGCGCGGCTCGCAGCGGAAGCAGGAGTCGCACACTCAAATAGACCAAAATAAAATGACCAATGCCGAAGAATGCCCCCAGCCAACGCAAGACAAAAATCGACATTGAGTCGTCAACCGAGAGTCCACATGCCGAAAGGCTTGCCGCCGCAACCAAATAATAGAGGGGTGGCTGATACATTTCCCAGCCTTCAGTCGGCAACGGCAGCGACCGGTGTTGCTGAATGTAGCTGATATAGTTGAGATGCTCCTTCGAATCGAAGCCTCTGTGGAACGGCAACAGCCGTCCATTGTTCCAGAATAACAACAACCACAAGGCGGCAAGAACGAGCAGCAGAATTGGCTCTCGCCATCGCGCTGTGGACTCCTTAAAGCCGACCCTCCACAGAAACGTTACTACAGAAGCGATTGCAATAAGAACGATCCACAATGCCCAATTGTTTTTCGCTGAATCAAATGTGCGTTGGCTGCTGGCGAGGGAGTTGCCGGGCCCGGGAGTTTTCACCAATGACGCCAGTGCTGCGTGGTGCCAGGAAGAACCCGCGAAAGATGTTTCCCAACTTTGATCAGTGCGCAAGCTCAGCTGATCAGTAGTCAGCGTGAGCCAGAGCGCTGGCGGACCATTATGGTTAAACACACGCGCCTCGATCATATTCGTGCCGGCGCGCAGCTGCTCGGCGGCATCGGCGCTCACCATCTTTTTCCAATTGCTATTCGGCGGAAAATGAACAGGCGTGCCGTTGATCTTCACTTCGGCGCGCCGCATTGCACGAACGCTCAGACGCGCTGTCCCTGGCTGGTTGGTCAAAACAAACTCGTGCCGGAATGTAGCGTCGAGGTTGGCAAACCAATGCGCGTGCGGGTCAGCCGCCGTAGGCGATACGATCCACGCTGCCCGTCTATCGCGCTGCAGAAAATTGATTGCCGGATCTTGCCAGGCGAACCATGCCAGGACCGATACTGCGATACTGGCAAACACGGCTGTCCAAATAGCTCGATGCCATGGCTTGAGAACGAACATAGCGATCTAACGTTTAGCATCATTCCGGCCCTGCGCTCGCACGCGAAGACCGGCAGGAAGCAGTGGATTTGCGAGCGAAATGAGCAGAAAGTGAGCACGTTGCGGCACGTTTGATCGAACATTCCCCCTGGCATGCGTGTCTGACGAGACCGTATGAAATCGACGCAGGAAATTACACAGGAAGTTCGGGAGCTGAGCCAATGGATTCCAGGGCTCCGCCAACAGGTTGGTCACGTTGTCATAGGCCAGAAATATTTGGTGGATCGCCTTTTACTCGGGCTGCTCGCGAATGGTCATCTCCTGCTCGAGGGCGTTCCCGGCCTGGCCAAAACACTCACTGTAAAAACAATGGCCGCCTGCATCCAGACCGGTTTCCAAAGATTGCAATTTACGCCTGATCTTCTGCCCGCGGATCTAATCGGAACCCTTATTTACAATCCACGGACAGGAGAGTTTACCACCAAGCTCGGCCCGATCTTTTCAAATCTAATCCTCGCTGACGAAATAAATCGCGCACCGGCCAAAGTACAGAGTGCGCTTCTTGAGGCGATGCAGGAGAGGCAGGTCACCATCGGCGAACAAACCTATCCTCTCTCCGATCCATTTCTTGTTTTGGCGACCCAGAATCCGATTGAGCAAGAAGGAACTTACCAATTGCCGGAAGCGCAGCTGGACCGGTTCATGTTTAAATTGAATATCGGTTATCCGCAAAAGTCCGAGGAACGAAACATCCTCGATCTGATGGCAACGTCGGCACCCGATTTGCGAGTTGATCCGGTGCTTGATCCGAAGCAAATCATCGCCGCGCGCGATGTAGTCAACAGCATTTACATTGATGACCGAGTGAAGGATTACATCGTGGATGTTGTCTGGGCGACGCGTGAGCCCGCAGCTTACAATTTGCGGCTCGAAGGACTCATTCGTTACGGAGCCTCGCCACGTGCCACGATTTATTTGGCGCTCGGAGCCCGGGCTCATGCATTTCTGAACGGCCGCGGCTACGTCACGCCGCAGGACGTAAAGAGCATTGGTCCCGACGTATTGCGACACCGCATCATTGTGAGTTACGAAGCCGAGGCGGAAGCAGTTACCAGCGAGACCATTATCGAGCGGATTTTCGCGGGATTGCCGGTGCCGTGATTTTCCCGTCATTCCGAGCGAAGTCGAGGAATCCCGCAGCGCAACCCAGGATGCACTAATGCGACATCAAAATTACTTCGTTTACATTTTGACCAACGGAGATCGCCACACTGTTCTGTACATCGGCGTCACGAACAGTCTCGAGCGGCGGGCTAGCGAACATTCACTCGGACTCGGAAGCGCGTTTGCTCGCCAGTATAATGCACATAAGCTGATTTACTTCGAAGCGTATTCAAACCCGACCAGCGCAATAGCAAGGGAAAAACAACTCAAACGCTGGAGCCGCGCAAAAAAGGAAACGCTCGTTGCGCGAAGGAATCCCGAATGGCGCGACTTGTTCTCAGAGATGTACGCTTTGCGACCAATCAGAGCTTCACAGTAATGCAACGGGATCCCTCGACTCCGCTTCGCTCCGCTCGGGATGACGATCACGCAAGGACCACAAGCGAAATTCTCAAAAAAATCCGCGCCCTCGAAATCAAAACCCGCGGCCTCGTCGAGACCGCATTCGCCGGCGATTACCACAGCGTTTTCAAGGGGCGGGGAATGAATTTTGAGGACGTACGCGAGTACCAGCCAGGCGACGAAATTCGCGCGATTGACTGGAATGTCACAGCGCGGATGGGCAGTGCGTTCGTGAAAAAATTTACGGAAGAACGCGAGCTGACGGTGATGCTGGTGGTGGATGTCAGCGCATCTGGAAATTTCGGTAGCACCACGCAATCAAAACGCGAATTGGCCGCGGAAGTCGCGTGCTTGCTCGCATTCAGCGCGATCAGGAATAATGACAAGGTCGGACTCGTCCTCTTCACTGATCGCGTTGAACTATTTATCCCCCCGAAGAAAGGCCGCTCTCACACGCTACGACTTATCCGCGAGATTCTGTTTTTCGAGCCAAAGGGACGCGGCACAGATCCGGCGCTGGCCCTCGATTATTTGAATAAGATTGTCACACGACGCGCCGTTGTTTTCTTCATTTCGGATTTTCAAGCCCCCGATTTTTCGCGGTCGCTGGCGGTGAGTGGACGACGGCACGATTTCGTGGCGATCCACATTCACGATGAACGGGAAAGAGTTTTGCCAAACGTCGGCATCATCACCCTGGAAGACGCCGAGACCGGCGATCAAATTGAGATCAACACGGCCGACCGCACGACGCGAGCGCGCTTTAGCGGTCTCGTGGATGAGCGCGAGCAGGAACTTGCGCGTCTGCTGCGCCGGAACAATATCGACGCGATCGCCCTCCAGACCGGCAAAGATTATCTGCCCCAACTGCGCTCCTTTTTCAAACAACGCGAGCGCCGGCTCGGTGTTCGATGAGGCGCGGGAGTATTGGAGCAATGGACTGCTGGAGTAATGATATGAATTCGCCGACCAATACCTCGTTACTCCACTACTCCATTACTCCATTGCTGTTGGCCGAGGAGTTCCACGATATTGCTCCGCCGGTCGATTATTCGCTGCTCTCGCCGTGGATAATATTTCTCGGAGTGGCCGTCTTACTCACAGTCATCGGTCTCATCTTATGGTCTGTTGCCAAGTCTTTTCGGCGCCCAACGCCGCCGCAACCACCGCGCGAGCGCGCTTTGGCATTGCTCGAACAAATACGGGCGCAGATCACAACCATTAATCCCTATCGCTTCAGTATCCGCGTGTCCGACATTCTCAGGCGCTACGTAACAGAGCAGTTTGGGTTACCTGTTACCCGGCAAACCTCCGTCGAATTTCTGAATGGACTTAGAGGTTCCTCGCCGTTCTCCGAAGATGAAAAGTCGCTGCTGGAAGATTTCTTAAACCGCTGCGATCTGATCAAGTTTGCACGGTATCAGGCAACAACTTCAGACAGTGAATTGTTACTGGAGGAGGCAATCCGTTTTGTGAAAGGAGGTCAACCATGTTTGATTGGTTTACAGGAAGCAGCGCGTTGACCTTCGCGCATCCGTGGCTGCTCCTGTTGCTGCTGGCAGTTCCGTTGCTCGCGTATTTGCGTGGAAAACGCGGACCAGCCGCTGCGCTGACTTTTTCATCCACAGCAAGCCTTCGGGCGATTGGAAAGCAAAGCGCCGCACGCGCGGGGAAAATTCTCCGATCACTATTGCTGGCTGCCGTTGCGGTCTTCGTGATCGCCCTTGCGCGTCCGCAACTTGGCAAAAGTCTTACTCAAATCGAAGCCAGCGGGATCGACATTATTCTCGCCCTGGACGTCTCCGGATCGATGCTCACCAAGGATTTTACAATCGGCGGACAAGAAGCGACACGTGTCGATGCGATTCGTGAAGTCACGCGCAAATTCATCGAAGGCCGCCCAAATGATCGCATCGGGATTATCGCATTCGCGGGTCGTCCCTATGTCGTCAGCCCAATGACGCTGGATCACGACTGGCTGTTGCAAAACCTGGACCGCGTGCGGATCGGGCTTGTCGAAGATGGCACTGCGATTGGATCGGCCATGGCAGCAGCGGCCAACCGGCTAAACGACAAACGTTCAAAGAGCCACGTGCTCGTTCTCTTAACCGATGGAGAAAATAATGCCGGTAAAATTCCACCAAACACTGCGGCCGAGGCAATCAAAGCGTTGAAGATTCACCTTTACGCGATCGGCGCAGGAATTAATGGCGTCGCCCCGGCGCCCATCTTCACTGCCAGAGGGCCGTTAACCGACGCTTTAGGTAACATTCTCTACGAAAACCAGCGCGTGGAATTTAATGAAGCCGGTCTAAGAGAAGTGGCTAAAATTGCGGACGGCAAATTCTTTCGAGCGACGGATACACAATCGCTGGAGCAGATTTATAACGACATAGACAAACTGGAGAAATCGACGGTTAGCGTGAAAAAATATCAGCAATACCGGGACTTGTTTCCATTGTGCCTGATGAGCGGTTGCGGGCTTTTGCTGGCTCAGATTCTGTTGTCGCAAACGATTTGGAAAAAACTGCCATGAAAACAAGGTTGAAGCGTTTAAGCGTTGAGCCGTTGAAGCGTTCACCCTGTCATGTTGAGCGAAGCGAAACATCTCAGATTACCATCCTAGGGCGCTGCTGGAGGAATAATCAGAGATTCTTCGCTTCGCTCAGGATGACGATGATGTTCACGGCCGGTTTAATGTTTCAACTCTTCAACGTCTCAACGAACACATGAGCTTCGGCGCATCACAATGGCTTTGGGGATTGTTGCTGATCCCGTTGCTGATCGCATTGTTTATTCGCTCAGAACAGCGTGGGCTCAAGCGATTGCAGGAATTCGTTTCGACGCGGTTGCTGCCCCAGCTCGCCGGAACGGTGAATCGGCCCCGGCGGATACTAAGATTTGCGCTGCAGTTGCTCGGCCTTGCTTTGGCCATCATCAGCCTCGCCCAACCGCGCTGGGGTTACACGTTTGAAGATGTAAAACGTAAGGGCCTTGATCTGCTGATCGCGGTGGACACATCACGCAGCATGCTCTCCAATGACGTCCAACCGAACCGGCTCGATCGCGTCAAGCTCGCGATTCAGGATTTGATCGGTCAGTTGCAAGGCGATCGTGTTGGTCTGATTGCTTTTGCTGGCCGTGCATTTTTGCAGGCGCCTCTGACGATTGATTACGATGCAGTAGTGGAGGGCCTGAACGATCTGGATACCAAGACGATTCCCGAGGGCGGCACCAATATCTCCAGCGCAATCACGCTTGCCACGCAGAGCTTCGGTAAGAGCGCGATGGGAAATCGCGCGCTGGTTATCTTCACCGATGGCGAGGAATTGAGCGGCGATGCCGTGAAAACCGCAAAAGAAGCCGCTGACGCCGGTGTTCGAATCTTCACGGTGGGCGTGGGAACGCCGCAGGGTTCGCTGATTCCGGTGACGGGCGACGATGGTCAAACCAGCTTTGTCAAAGATTCATCCGGTCAGATGGTTAAATCGAAGCTGGACGACAAACGTTTGCGCGAAATCGCTCAGGCTACTGGGGGATTTTATCTTCACTTGGAAAACGGACCCCGCTCGATGCAGCAAATTCAGAATGAAGGCCTGGCAAAGATGCAGGCTGCCGAAATGGATGTGCGTTTATCGCGTCGTCCGATTGAACGTTACGAGTGGCCGCTTGGCGGCGCGCTAATTGCTCTCGCCTTGTCGATCCTGGTTCCGGAACGTAAACGGGCAAGACAACGAGCTTTTGCCGTCGCGCCTGCCCGCAAGGCGGCAGGCGCCGTTGCCGGCGGACCTGCCGGGGCTACAGCTACGGCCGCACTTCTCGTGATGTTCCTTTGTTCATCTGCGTTTGCCGCCGCGCCGGGGCTTGACGCGTATCGCAGCGGGAAATTCGAAGACGCCTACGGCCAGTTCCAACAGACCTTAAAGACGCATCCGGAATCGCGAGCTGAGGACAAGCTTCAATTCGATTCAGGCGCAGCCGCTTATAAACTGAAAGATTACAGCAAGGCGATGGAATCATTTAGCCAGGCATTGCTCTCGCGGGACATCGGTCTGCAAAGCAAAGGGCATTATAATCTTGGGAACACTCTTTATCAGCGAGGCGAAACACAAAAGAGTGACGACAAAAAGCTCAGCGACTGGACAAACGCGCTCGATCATTACCAGCAAACCCTCAAGCTCGAGCCTCAAAACAAAGAGGCAAAGGAAAATTACGATTACGTAAAAAAGAAAATCGAAGAACTAAAAAATAAGAAACAAGATCAGCCCTCCCCTTCCCCGTCGCCGCAGCAAAAGAACCAACAGGATAAGCAGGATAAACAAGACAAACAGAATAAGCAGGACCAGCAACAAAAAGAAAAAGAGCAACAACAGCAGCAACAACAGAACCAGCAGCAACAACAAGGTCAGGACCAGCAGCAGCAAAAAGATCAAAAGCAAGATCAGCAGTCACAAGGCCAGTCAGAGAATCAGAAAGACCAACAGCAAAAGAACGATCAGACTCAGGCGAAGAACGAGCCACAAAAAAACCAGCAACAGCCTGGCGAAACCCCTTCCCCATCTCCGGGCGCCGACAAGCAACAAGGCCAACAGCCTTCACCGTCCCCAGGTGAACAACGGGGGCAAGAATCGCCGAGCCCTGGCGAAGGACAAAATGAAACGCCCTCGCCATCACCGGGAGAAGGTGAAGGGGAAAATGGGACGCCTTCCCCGACTCCAGGGGAATCCAAGAAACTTGCCGGTGATGTAAAAGGACGAGCCGGGGAAGACAAATCACAGAAACCGCCTGACAAGAATGCGCAGGTTGCCGAAGCCGAACCTGAACAGGAAGGCCAGATGAGCGAACGTCAGGCCGAAGCGCTTTTGGAATCCATGAAAGACGAGGAGGCGCGGGTTCAACTTGATGAACGCAGAGCAACGCACCATGTCTATAAGGACTGGTAGGGGAAGGTTTGTCATGTCGCCATCCCAACGAATCTTTATTGCTGTCTTCGGTATCATCGCGGGTGCGCAATTTGCGCATGCCGCCTCGCCGAGCGTCACAGCAGTTTTGAATAGTTCGGAAGCTGCGGTGGGCGAAACGGTCCAACTGGAAATTCGAATCACCGGAGCACGTGGTGCGGACGCGCCCGAGGAGATCATGGTGGACGGTCTCGAAATTCGGCGAACAGGAACGTCACAACGCATCGAGATGAACAATTTCAAGCTAACTTCGAGCGTGGTGTACGATTACACAGTGATGCCGTTGAAAGCGGGAAGATTCACTATCCCGCCTCAAACCATTCGCATCGAAAACAATTCGCTGCGCACACCGGCATTGACATTAAATGTCGCGGATTCAGGCAGCCGTCCGTCTGGATCGGCTGGCGCACGGCCTGGTCGTGACACACAGGCAGCCAGTGCAAATAACCTGGTTTTCGCCGAGTTAATCGTACCAAGCAAGACGGCGTACGTCGGCGAGGTCGTGCCTGTTCAGATACGAATGGGATTTGATCCGCGCGTTCGCCCGCGGCTCACCGAGCCGCCGGAGATCACGGGACAAGGATTTACGGCGCAAAAGTTGCAGCAATCCGCGGAAAATACTGAAACGATCGGCGGCAGACTTTATGAGGTCGTGACGTACAAGACTGCC
>JBKPLX010000154.1:0-11410 GCA_046731855.1 Verrucomicrobiota bacterium
AATTTTGCGATCTCTTTTTCAGACAGATCTGTGCCCTTCATATGAGAATAGCTTTCCGAAACGCTCCGGTTGTTGGCAAAGATCACAAGGTAAAGATATTGACCCTTATGGTAGAGAACGCTGACCGTTCCGTCGTCGCGCAACCGTCGCTGCACCAGATTCCCATATAAATCGTCAATTCTGTCCGAGCCATCTCTCAGGTTTGCCCGAGCAGGGCTCCAGGCGGCAACAATGGTCAGCGCAACGATGAGAAATTTTATGCCGTTCATGATCCTTTTACGTTCGCTCCAGATACTTCATTTGCTTTGTTCCATCCTGGCTGCTGTCATCCGGCTTTTCTTCAATCAGTTCCTCGGCGGGGACAGTGTGAAACGAAACCACCGTCCAATCAGTGTCTGCACCAACGACGGGACGATGCCAAACATTCTGTGGAATTGAAATCCAGCGTCGCTCCAGCGGCGCCTCGTGGTCGCTGATCAAAACATTCGATTGCCACTGGCCCCGGTCTTCGGTTCGCATATCGCCGCTACCCTCGAGCGTCATCATCCGCTGATGACTATTCGGATGACGTTCCGCGCCAGTATCTGCGCCGGCGCGCAAGACGAATACCCACGCGGATCGGATCTCGCGCGGTAAGGCACGTTCGAAAACGGTTAGCGGAATCGGTTCCCAAGTCATTAACGACTCTTTGTTGCGAGCCAGCTCCGCGTGGACTCGTTCGATAATCGGCCGAATTTGTTCGCGCACACTCTCGGATCGCAAAATCGTGTCGATCGATTCAAGCCGTGTGCGTTCTTCCGGTTTCATTCCGCGAATATCCTCACGATTCATTCCGTTTCCTAATTGAAACTCCTCGCCTTCCGGCTTGCTCGCTCCTACCCTCGTCGCTTCACCTTCTATGTCGCACGTCCCGCGCGCTCCATTCTTGATTTTTACTTCCACTTTTTCCTCTCGCAATTCCCTTTACTAATTCTTAATTGTTCCTCCCACTCTTTCCCTCCTCCGTGGCGAAGAAACACAAAACTCGAAAGCGAACGGTACAGCTCGAGGTCCGCGAGTCCGGCGTGCACGGTCGCGGCGTTTACGCCATGCAGTTTATTCCCCGAGGCACTCGCATTATCGAATATACCGGAGAACGCACCTCCTGGGAAGCGGCTCCCAACGACGAGAACGATCCGCACACATTCAACTTTGGGCTGGATAACGGTCAGGTAATCAATCCAGAGATTGGCGGCAACGACGCGCGCTGGATCAACCACTCCTGCAATCCAAACTGCGAAGCCGCCGAGGAAGACGACCGCATATTCATCGATGCGATGCGCGATATCCAGGCCGGCGAGGAACTGTTTTATGACTACGCGCTGGAGATTGACGAAGCGATTACCGAAGAAACAAAAAAGAAATATGCGTGCCACTGCGGCAGCTCAAAGTGCCGCGGCACGATGCTCGACACTTCTTCTTAATTGAAACTCGCTCGCCTCCCGGCTTACTCGCTCCTACCCTCGTCACTTTGCCTTCTATGTCGCGCGTCCCACGCGCTCCATTGAATCTCGCTCGCCTCCCGGCTTACTCGCTCCTACCCTCGTCACTTTGCCTTCTATGTCGCGCGTCCCACGCGCTCCATTGAAACTCGCTCGCCTCCCGGCTTACTCGCTCCTACCCTCGTCAGTAAATGCCAGTCCGGCTCGGACCTTTCTATGTCGCGCGTCCCACGGGCTCCATTTTCCCCCGTATAGGCAAATCCTATCGCAACTAGACGAATAAAGTATTTCAACGTGGTGTCCGGATGTGGCCAGTTGATTGTATGAACGGCTCAGGTTTAGGGATGAGAAGGACCAATGGAAGCGGCCGGTCCTGGAGCGGAATCGGCTGACTCGCTCGGCCACGTTCTGGGCCATAAACAACGCGCCGTTAAGAACTTCAACGTTCTCGGTCTCACTGAATGGAGGCCGTCGCGAACCTGGGCCTGTGAATTTTTATCAACCAACAAAACAACGATAGAGGAGACAAAATGGAAACTAGAATGCCGATTGGACAGCGAATTTCGCGGTTCCTCGAGGAACGATACCTGCACAGGGCGCAGCCTCATTATTTGCCAGAGCTCGCCGGCTTTGGATTAATCCTGGTTCTCGCCGTCTGGCCGATGTTATCGCTGGTGGCGATGGCGCTGGAAAGAATGAGGTAAGAACGTCACTCCTTGGCTACAGGAGTGATCGACAAAACCTTCGCAGACAAGGCAGCCGCAGCTTCCCGACGGAATGCTGCGGCAGCCTTGCTCTGAAATCGAAGCGGATTGGATAGAAAATTTAGTTCCCGCTCCGGAACCGGCGGAGCAAACGGCAAGCTGACACACCCGGGCGTGGGGTAGTGTTTGACCATCATTTGGGGCACAATTGAAACCCCGATCGAGGCCGCGACCATGTTTGCAATCGTGCTCAGCTGGCTTCCGGCCAGCGCAATTTCCGGTCGGAGACGACGTGCCTCGAGTAGATGATTGACCTGTTGCGACAGACAATGCATCTCATGGAGCAGTAGAAACCGCTGCGATTTGAGGTCGTCCAACTCCACGACATCCTTCTTTGCCAATGGATGTTTTTCTGGGACCAGCGCCAGCAGTGGTTCGGCGCCCACAGATTCGCGTCGCAAAGTTGGACTTGGCCGGCAACTGGACGCCAATGCGACATCCAGTTCTCCGGCTTCTATTCGTCGAGTGATGTTGTCTGTTACGTCCTCGACGATCTCCAGTATTACGTCTGGATAATGTTTCTGGAACGTGACGACCAACTCCGGCAGCACATATGGCGCGATCGTGGGAATTGCGCCTACTGCCACTCTTCCAGCAACCTCGCCTTTGAGCTCGTCGACGCACCGGCGAGCGTCACCAATCGATGCCAAAATTTGGCGAGCGTAGTCGATGAAACACCGCCCCGCTTCGGTCAGAACGACTGACCGCGGCAGACGGTCGAACAGCGGCTGTCCGACCTCCGCTTCCAGCTTTCGAATCTGCTGACTGAGCGAAGGCTGAGAGACCCGCACCTTGGCTGCCGCGCGCGAAAAGCTCCCTTCATCCGCCACAGCGACGAAGTAACGCAACTGATGAATCTCCATGGGCTATTAGAAAGGTAGAAGTATGAATTAAGAATTAGGAAAGGGAAACCGACAGGAGTAAAAACTAGGAATGCAACCGGAAGAAAAGGATCTCAGAAGAATTCGCGTTGCGGATCGTTCGAATGTTTTCAGGATTACCGAAGAACCCTTCTTAATTCTTACTTCTTACTTCTCACCTGTGCGTAGCACAATCTTCCCCACTGCTCCCGCTTCCCTCACCGCGCGATGCGCCTGGGCCGCTTCGGCTAGCGGAAGTTCTTTGCCGATCACTGGACGCAACGTCCCATTTTCCAAACCGGCCACGAGCGCGGCGTGAATGCTCGCCATGTCTGCCGGCGACGTATTCGGCAGCACCATTCCGCGAAGATCGACATCGCGCTGCATCGTATCGCGCGGATCGATCTCTATGCGGCCGCGGCTCCCGACAATCGCCACGCGGCCGCCCTTCGCAAGAATGGGTAGATCTTTGCCGAGATTAACATTGGCGAGCAATTCCACGATCACGTCCACGCCGCGCTCATTGGTCGCTTTCATGACCTGCTCGAAATGATCAGGCGCGCGATGATCGAACACTTCGTGCGCGCCTTGTTCGCGTGCGAGCTTGCGCCCTTCGTCACTGCCCGCCGTGCCGAACACACGCAGACCGCGGGCACGCGCCAGTTGCACAGCTGCCGTCCCGACACCGCCGCTCGCGCCGTGTACCAGCACTGTTTCGCCCGGCTTCGCATCGGCGCGCTGGAACATCCCGCGATACGCCGTCGCGTACGGCGTGCCCATCGCCGCGCCCTGGGCGAAAGAGACATTTGCCGGCAGGCGATGAACTTGGTCCGTTTTGCACAACGCAAATTCGGCATACGTCCCGGTCACTGATCCCGCCGTGTAAACACGATCGCCGGGTTTGAACTCCGTCATGGAATCGCCAGTTTGCTCGATCACACCCGCGCCGTCGTTGCCTGGCGTGTATGGCAACTTCGGCAATCGCGCATAAGTTCCGGCACGAATGTAAGTCTCCACCGGGTTAACACCGATCGCGTGCATTCGAACGAGCACTTCCCCCGGACCGGGCCGCGGTGTTGGCACGTCTTCGAGCCGAAGAACGTCCGGGTCCCCAAATTCATTCACACGAATCGCCTTCATGCCGTCCTAATTATTCCTTTTTACTTCATCCTCTCCTTCAGCCGGCAAGGTGCCGATCTTGAGGCGTAACTTATCGGCCGCGTGCGCCACGGCATCCCGGGCACGATCACCTTTCTCCTTTGTTTCACGGTGCAACTGATCGATCGCGCGATCCATGGCCGCCTTGATGCTTGCAGCCGTTCCGCCTTTCTCGCACTCGCGCGCCACCACGCCTTCCAGTCGCGCAACCACGGCATCCACCGTGTAAGCCGGATTCACCTTGAAACTGCCCGGCGGATGATGCTCGATCGCGCTGTAAACATCGATCACTTCTTCGCTGTGCGCGCCCCATCGCAACACCTTGTAAAAGAGCGTGCCTTCCCGCTCGCCTTTGTAAACCAAGTCGATGAGCGCCGCGACGAGCGAGATCGGGATGAGCGCTAAATCGCGGACATTATCAAGAAACAACTTCAACTGAAAAACTGCGACATCTCGCAGAAACCGCCAGCGCTCGCCGGAGGCAGGAGGTGACGTTGATGACACCGAATTCATGCCGCCAATCCTATCAGGCCACGGAATGGGCGTCACCAATACTCGCCGAGTCTGTCTTCCATTCGTCGTCCCTTGGTCGAGCAATCTTCCTTCTTTTGCAAAGTCAGCCGAATGCTAGCAACGTCGCAGTGTGGACCCGGAATCGCTATCTCGTGCTTTTGCCAAACTTTCCACCCCGCTCATCGCCGACGCCGCTCTGCGCTTGAAAAGTCCGCTCCGGATCGCGCCGCCTGGCATTCAGCCGGTCACGCCCAATCAACGTCTCGCGGGTCCGGTCCTGCCGGTCAGACATTTTGGAAGCGTGGATGTTTTTCTGGAAGCAATGGAGGGTGCGCAGCCCGGCCAGGTTCTGGTAATCGATAACAGCGGCCGGTTGGACGAAGGTTGCATCGGCGATTTAACCGCGCTCGAAGGTCAACACTGCGGTTTGGCTGGAATCATAGTCTGGGGTGCGCATCGGGATACGCCGGAGCTACGACAAATTCCTCTACCAATCTACAGTTATGGGACGTGCCCCTCGGGTCCGCAACGGCTCGATCCTCGGGATCCGTCAGCGTTGCAGTCGGCACGCTTTGGTACCTTTCAGGTCGAACCAGGCGACATTGCCTTCGCCGATGATGACGGCTGTTTGTTTGCTGTTGCCGAGAGCGTCGACGAACTGCTTGGCATGGCGCATGAAATCTGGGAACGGGAACGGCGTCAGGCGGAAGAAATCAAGAGCGGGCGCTCGCTGCGGGAACAGTTGCAGTTTGTGCGTTATCTGCAGAAGCGAGAAACCCATCCTGGTTATACCTTTCGGGAACACCTCCGAAAAATAAGCGGTGCAATCGAAGAGTGAAGCTTGCCGGTAAGACGCGCGTGATCCCAACGAAAATTGCGAGGCGGATCAGCGCATTTCATTACCGAAAGGCGATTTTGATTCGAGAATAGAACCTTGTCACCCATGCTCGCTTTCATCTTCGACATCGACGGCACCCTGGTCGATTCCAATGAGCTGCACGTCGATTCCTGGGACCGCGCATTCCGCCGTTTCGGCAAACAATTCCCTCGGGAAAAGTTACGCGCTCAAATCGGCAAAGGTTCCGACCAATATTTACCCGAGTTTCTTACGCCCGATGAGATCCACCGTTTTGGCAAGGAACTGGACGATTACCGGTCCGATTTGTTCAGGAAAGAATGTCTTCCAAAGGTGCGACCCTTTCCGAAAGTCCGCGATCTTCTTCAGCGAATCCGTGACGACAAGAAGCGCATCGTGCTCGCCAGTTCAGGCAAAAAAGCCGACACGAAATATTACATCGACCTTCTTAAGATCGACAACCTAATCGACGGTTACGTCTCCGGCGATGATGCCGACAATTCTAAACCGGCGCCCGATATCTTTGCCTCTTCATTGAAAAAGCTTGGTGACATTTCGCCTGCCGATGCCGTGACGGTCGGCGACACAAGATTCGACATCGAGGCCGCCAGAAAAGCCGGCATGAAAACGATTACGTTTCTCTGCGGTGGAACATCGGGAGCAGTTTTGCGTGGAGCGGGTGCAATCGCCATCTACAGCGACCCCGCCGACTTTCTTGCCCACTACGACGAGCTAATCACTCATGTCTCGCCGCCATAAACGTAGTTTCCTTTACCGCCACTCCCTTAGTTTCGTCGCGATCGGTCTGCTGATTGTCTGGATAGCCGGTTACCGGTTCTTCGATCCGAAAACTCACCTGGGCGCATTTTTTGGAAACGCCATTGCCGATTGGAGTGGCTCAGTCGTGATTATTCTGGGCACAAAATTTCTTTACGAAGTGGGCTCCCCCGAGAGCCGGCCCGTAAAAGGAAAAGAGCGTCCCGCCTGGTTAAACACGCTGCATCGGCATTCGCTCCTGATTTTCATCATCGTGACCGGCATCGGCTGGACGATTTTGTTTTTACGAATGAACGTCAACAGCAAATGGGGTCAGGTCGTGGGCAACATCGTGTCGGAATGGGTCCAAATGGCGGGTCTGGTCTTTCTCACTAAACGATTAGTGGAAATCGGCTCCAAGGAGAGCCGCTGAATCGTTTCCTAGTTTTTCTTGCTTCATCTTTTTTTCGTGCGCGATCGCATCATCAAGAATCTTACTTTCGGAGTCGGCGGCACACTGCCGTTTCTCGCACTCGTCATTTGGGGTTGGGGCGATTGGACAACGTTCTTTTCCAATCCAGCGCGTACGGGCGTGATCGTTTTAGCGCTGGCCGGCGCAATCGCTTACAGCTTTTCGCGGAGCAGCGGTGTTGGAGCCGGCCGACTCGAAGATCCTTCCAGCCGCTGGATTTTTATTCCTTTAATTATGATCGCCGTCGCGTTCGCCTGGCTGCCGCCGCATCTCGATCGTCTCAACCGCTGGACCATCGATGGTAATACCGTTCGTTATGTTGGACTAATCATCGCTGCGATTGGCGGATTCGTGCGCGTCGCTGCTGTGTTCGAGCTGGGTCATCGCTTCAGCATGTTCATCGCGCTTCAATCCGATCATCGGCTGAAGACCGACGGCTTTTACAGTTTCGTCCGGCACCCCAGTTATCTCGGCATGTTACTAACGATGGTAGGATGGGCGCTCGTGTTTCGGAGCGTCATCGGTTTGCTTTTGACCGTGGCGATGTTCATCCCGATTGTTGCGCGCATTCGCGCCGAAGAAGATTTTTTCGTGCGCGTATTTGGCGCCCAATATCGGATCTATCAACAACGTACCCGCTGGCGATTATTGCCGTTCGTGTACTGAACTCCGATCCCTCTGGGATGGATGGACGGCAGCGGAGAAATTCCGACGCGGGTCAGCGCGTCTCGCAACGCAATGCAGCTAACCCTCTTCCTTTTCCATCGCACTCTCACTTTCGTGCTCTTCCGGACCTTGAGCGCTGATCGTGGTCAGCTTCCTCAACCCCTTCCTCGATCAGCTTCTCCGGGATGTTTTCCTCATCTTCAGGACGCACAGTCGGAGCTTTCTCGCCGGACGACCCGCGTGGCGTGTACCAGTCGCCGTCCGGTTCCTCGTTCGTCGGTGCCTTTTCCGAGCCTCCGGTCAATTCCTCGCGCGCACGAGTGCGGTCGAGATCATTTGCTTCTTCACGTCCATCGGCTCGCGCGATCTCGTGCGCGCGCTCCTCGATCATTTGAGGCGTAACAGTTCCTATTCCTTCGGTTCCACGAAGGATTTTCGGTTGTGCTTTATCCATAGTTCTTACTTCTGTCTTCCAGAGTCCTTCTTAGTTGAAACTCGCTTGCTTTCCAGACTTATCCCATATGCTCCATTCTTAATTCTTTTCTTCTCAATTCTGACCTAAAAAAAGCGCCCCGCATTTCCAGCGGAGCGCTTTTGTAAGCGCAGAGGCCGCGCTATTCAATTACAACATAGTCCGCATCGCCGGGGCAAATCACCCGCTCCGTATATACAAAGCCGTCCACGTCAACCGCGACCCAGCAGTTATCCACGAACACAAAGTACGTGTTCCCAATCAATCGGAAATGGTTCGCCCCAAATCGTTGAACGAAGAATTCCTTCGGATGCCGTCCAAGACTGAACACTTCGCTGTGACGCGACCTGAACTCTTGCTTGTTCACCGTCGTGGTCTGATTCACGTTCGTCTGATTCGTGCTCCTCACGTTGGTCTCGTTCGTGGTGGAATGTTCCCCAGGTGCATTCTTCTTTATCTCCTGAGGTCGACCCTTAACGTTCGTCTGTCCGCGTACGTCTGTACCCGTCTCAGGTTTTGCCTGCGCTTTGCCCGGTTGCTCCGGGGCTTTCATCTTCTTCCCCTTCGCCGGCGCAGTAGTCTCTGGTTCTTTCGTCTGCCCCTGGGTCTGTTGTGGCTCCGCTTGCTGACCTAGCGCCATGAGCGGTAACCCCAATATCACTGTTAGTGTTAGTACTCTCATTATTCCCCTTTCTTCCTATTAATTCGTATCTCCAAAAATTTTGGACCCCCGATTGCAACCGCCGATTTTTCTTATTCGGCTGCTCACAAGAGCTAAGTTTCTGCTATTCCTCGCGCTTTCACGAAGATAGGACTCGATATGGGTCATCTTTTTCACAGAAAAAATTTTGGATAAAATTTCGCCGACATGGCGAAACGTAGGAGCTCTCATAAATTGTTCGGAGAACTGCATGAAAAGATTCGCTACCGACAAAAACATCGAACCTAGTTCGCATATCCCATCTCGAGATCGCTATTGCGAGAAGCACGGAGAGATTTTGGCGTAGCGTTAATACACGCGCTGTAAGAGTGTCTACTCTGGGCATGGCCATAAAATTCAAACCGGTTCGGCTTTTTGTGTTGATGGGATTAGCCGCGGTCGGTGTTTGCGGTCTGGCGGTGTTCTGTACTCATCGAGGGTCTCATGGCCGAACGGCTGAAGAACGCGCGGCTTATGAAATCGGTGAAAAGGCGGGTGAGCAAGCGCCGCTCGACGCAAAGTTGCCGACCGATGACGAGTTGAACAAGATGGCTCAGAAGTATTTCGAGCGGCAGGGATCGGGCGATGAGCTCCAAAATCCTCCGCCACCAGGCGGGCTAGAGGCTCGGAAACAGGCTTTCGAAAACGGTTACAGGGCCGGGTTCAAGAAAGTGCATCCCGAGAAGTGAACCTCGGAACTGGTTCGGGACGGCGCACAGCGCCGTGGCTACAGGTCTGATTACGGGGTCACCGCCGATAGGTTTATGTCTGAGTCATCTTACAGCCGCATATGATCAATGATCTTTGGTACAAAAACGCAGTCATCTACTGCCTGTCGGTAGACGCCTACATGGACGCTAATGGCGATGGGATCGGTGATTTCACAGGACTCATGCGCCGCCTCGATTATCTGCACGGACTGGGCGTGACCGCGATTTGGCTGATGCCGTTTCAAACGTCGCCCTGCCGGGACAACGGTTACGACGTGGCCGACTATTACACTGTCGATCCTCGATACGGCACGTTGGGAGATTTCATCGAGTTTACTCACGGCGCACAACAACGCGGTATCCGTGTTTTGATCGACCTGGTAGTGAACCATACCTCCGATCAGCACACCTGGTTCAAGCAGGCGCGCTCCGATCCAAATTCGAAATATCGAAATTGGTACGTCTGGTCGAAGAAGAAGCCGCCCCACGCGAATCAAGGGATGGTATTTCCGGGCGTCCAAAAAACAACGTGGACCTACGATCGCGAAGCCAAAGCGTGGTACTTTCACCGGTTTTACGATTTCCAGCCCGACCTCAATACCTCCAATCCCGAGGTGCAGGCTGAGATACTCAAGATCATGGGCTTTTGGATCCAGGCAGGCGTCTCCGGATTCCGGATGGACGCTGTGCCTTTCATCATCGGGACCAAGGGACCGAACGTGCGAAAGCCAAAAGAGCAGTTCGATATGCTGCGCATGTTCCGCGAATTCCTCCAGTGGCGACAGGGCGACTGCATCATTCTGGCGGAAGCCAATGTCCTGCCTGAAACCGACATGGATTATTTCGGCGAGGACGGCGACCGGATGCACATGATGTTTAATTTTCAGGTTAACCAAAACCTCTTCTACGCATTGGCCGCCGCCGATACGCGTCCGCTGATCAAAGCATTGAAAGCAACCAAACCGCGACCGGCCACAGCGCAATGGGGCTTGTTCCTTCGCAATCACGACGAACTCGACCTCGGACGCCTGCAAGAGAAACAACGGCAAACGGTCTTTAAAGTGTTTGGCCCGGACAAAAACATGCAGCTTTACGATCGCGGGATCCGACGCCGCCTTGCGCCGATGCTCGGAGGCGATCAGCGCCGGCTCGAGCTGGCTTACAGTTTGATGTTCACGCTACCGGGAACCGCTGTCGTTCGCTACGGCGACGAGCTCGGCATGGGCGACGATCTCTCGCTCAAGGAACGCGCTTGCGCGCGAACTGCGATGCAATGGTCGAACGAACCACTCGGTGGATTTACCAAAAACGAAAAACCGCACACTCCAGTGATCGATAAGGGACCATACGGTTATCAACACGTGAACGCCGCGATCCAGCGGCGCGATCCGAAGTCGATGCTCAACTGGACCGAGCGCATCATTCGAATGCGCAAAGAAGTTCCCGAGATTGGCTGGGGCGATTTTACAGTGTTGAACGTCCGGGATCGCGCGGTACTCGCGCTCCGGTACGACTGGCGCAATAATTCTGTGCTGTTTTTACACAATCTCCACGAACAATCGCGCGAAATTGTGTTGGACCCGGGCGTGCCTGGCAAGCATGGCAAGCTGCTCGTTAACCTCCTTGCTGAGGACCACAGTCGCGCTAACGAATCCGGCAAACACCGCATTATGCTGGAAGGCTACGGTTATAGATGGTACCGGATTGGCGGACTCGATTATCTGCTGCGTCGAACAGATATCGACCAGGGCGATAACCATGCAGTCTAAAAAGCCTGCAACAGGCTGGGACCATGAGCCTGCTTAATTGCCGGACACGATCACATCGCCCACGAAAAGCGATTCATGAGTTCGTAAGGAGGATCGATTGTATGGCTGATAATAATGGTAGTGGCAGCAACGCAGCAGTCGTGGCCATATTCGTGATCTTTGTGATCATCGTGGCCGCAGCGCTCTTCTTCTTCGGCGGCCAATTTTTTGGCAGTGGCGGCACGACGAAGAAA
>JBKPLX010000155.1:0-6670 GCA_046731855.1 Verrucomicrobiota bacterium
ACGATTTCTGTAAAAGTCTCGCACGGCCCGCTTCTCCGCCGGAACTCCGCTTTATCCGGCGTGAAACTCCAAGTGTAACGACGCTCCGGACCTCGCACCGGTAGATGGGTATTGCTCCAGATCGTGCCGCTTTCCAAGTCCCGGATATAGCAGATAACGCCCGGCACATCACAGGTGGTGTCGGCGCGCCAGCGCGTGACGTCCAGATCCAACCAGCGCAAGTAGCCGCCGCCGGAATTGGTCACCATGACCGAGCAGGCTCCGTTGGAGAGAAGCTGAATGCGCGGTGAACCAATGTCCGGCGTTTGTGTTACGACCGCACTCTCCTCGATCGAAATCGCCCTCGGCATGGGTCGCTCTTCGTGCACCTCACCCGTGGTCGGTAAAATTTGTTCGGGGATATGCTCGTGCAAGATCGGCTCGGTGGCACGAATGCGTGGATCAGAATGAAAACGCCTGCGCATCGTATTTTCATGTAAAGCGTTGTCGTAGGCTAGGAGCGACATCCCTTGATGGTGTGCCATGCAACAGTGAATGATGATTCCGGCCGAGGCGCGGGGTTCGGTCCGTCGTGAATAGTCGATCGCCTCGTAGTAACCGTAGTCGCCGAGCAACGTAGGGTTGCCTAGCGTGGCTAGCCGCCGCAGATTTTTCATGGCGACGGCGGGTTGCACGCCGAGAGCAAGCGCTGTTGCATAAGGAGCGATGACCAGGTCCTGTTCCTGTTCGCGCCTGAGCGCCAGCGCCGGTACGCCGAACGCACGGTATTGATAGACGTTGTGCCGGTCGAGTGCGCTGAAGGCGGATTCCGAAATGCCCCACGGCACGCTGCTCTGGCGGGCATAGGCGATCTGGCAGTGCACGGCGTCATGACAGGCGCGATCCAGCAGCGAATTCTCGTGTGTCTGAGTGAACAGGAGCGGCATTAAGTATTCGAACATCGTGCCGCTCCAGGAAAGGAGAGGCAGCCGACCGTAGGAAGAGCCAAACGGCCGGCTCAAAGCCCACCAATGTTCTACCGACACTTCCCCGCGCGCGACGGCGAGAAAACTCGTTAGGCGCGCCTCACTCGCGAGTAAATCGTAGAACGAAGTGTCGAGTCGCCGTTGCGCTACTTGATACCCGATGGCGAAAATCCGCCGTTCCTCATCGTAGAGAAATCGCAACCCCATGCCGGCCTCGAGTTGCTGGCTCTGAGCGATCAATTCGTTGAGCTGCGCGAGCTGTTCGGAGGCGGCTTGGCGGGAGCGCTCCACCTCAGTCACAAGAAGATCGAACCACTGGCGAACGGGCTGAGGAAGCCCCGATCCTTCTCTTCGCCCGTGAAATGCGAGCAGCGGGACGAGCCCCGGGATTCCCTCGATCGCAATGTTTCGCAGCGAAAATGTCGCCGCGAGCGCCTCGCGCCGGCTCTCGTGCGTCGCTTCACCTAACGACATCAGTTGCGATGGCGACGCCATGAGAATTTCCACCGGCCGAAAATATTTATCGATGATGGCATTCCAGGCTGAAACTTGCTTGGCGACTTGTTGCGCCCAGTAATTGCGCGGATCGGTTTCGCGCTCATTGAAGAAAAGCACCAAGTCCCGCGCGATCGATTGAGCCGCGCGCAAACGCACAATAATTCCCTCCAAATTAACCGACTCGTCAATAGTCAGCCCTACCAGGTGCAAAAACGCCGGAGGATGTTCTGCTCCCTTAATTGTGGCGGTGATTTCTCGTATCACGCCGAGCGTGTCGGCTATCCCACGCAAGGCAACTGCGTCCAGAAGGGGCCGCATGGCTAACTCGTTGCAGCTCGCTTCGAGTGTCCAAAGGCTCGCGAGCAAATTGCCGCTATCCACTGTCGAAACGTAACGAGGCTGCAACGGCTCCAGTGTCTTCAGGTCGTACCAATTGAAGAGGTGGCCCTCGAAGCGCTCGAGACGACTCAACGTTTCGAGTGTGCCCAGGTTGCGGGCCACTAGCTCGTCAATCGTGATATAACCAAAATCGTTGGCCGCCACGGTCGCCAGCATTGAGAGCCCGATGTTCGTCGGCGAAGTGCGCATGAAAATTTCCCGCATTGGCGTTTCCTGAATGTTGTCTGGCGGCAGCCAAGAGGTTTGCGGCCCGACAAACTCATCAAAATATCTCCAGGTTCGTCGCGCGGCAGTGCGCAGGAACCGTCGATCATCCGCCGTCAAAATTCCCCCGCGCCAGCTCTTTGCGGGGCGATTGATTAGAATGACGGCCACCGGAAACAAAGCCCACAAAAGGAGGAATGGCGCCGCGGCTACCATCGCCGGTCCTCCCAGCGCTGCTGTGCCGAAGACAAGAAGCACGCATGCAGCCGGGATCCAAAGTCGCACGAGGATGAACTGCCGCTGTTGGTTTTTTGCGCGCCGGTGAGCGTCTTGCGCCGTCTCCCATTCGAGTAACAATCGGTGCGAAAAGATTCGCCGGTAGGCGACCCGAGTGATGGCATCGAGTGCCATGCCGGCGTGATCCGGCAGAAAAATAACCGCGAACAGTGAGCGGAGCAGGCGGTCACGCGGTTCGCGCCAGAATCTCGTCCCAGGCGGCGGCGGATTGAAAAGAAGCGCGAGCAAAGAATTCAGGACTGGCCACAACATGATGCCAGCGACAATCACGCTCCATAGCATCGGCATCGGCGTGAGAAGCCAGCCTACTAGGAGGAGGCCGACGGTCGCCGGCGGCACCAGACTGCGGCGCAAATTATCAAAGATCTTCCACCGGCTGAAGGCAGAAAGCGGGTTAGATTTAACCCGGCCGTCGCCCACAGGCACGCGCGGCTTGAGCCAATCAATGATTTGCCAGTCGCCGCGAATCCAGCGGTGCTGCCGATTCCACCATGCGATGTAACTACTCGGAAATACATCGAGCAGTTCGATGTCTGTCGCAAGGCCGACGCGGACGTAGCTGCCTTCCAACAGATCATGGCTCAATAAGTGCGCCGTTGGAAATTGTCGGGACAAGAGGCGATGAAAGGTCTGCAATTCGTAAATGCCTTTACCGTGATAACTGCCTTCACCGACCAAATCCTGATAAATGTCGGAGACCGCATGGGTATATGGATCGATACCACGCGGATCAGTAAAGATGCGTGAGAACCATGTGGCCATGGCACTCGGAAGCGTCGCGCTGACCCTCGGTTGAATGATCGTGTAACCTCGAAGGACGCGGCGGCCATCCGGTGAAAGTCGTGCCTGATTGAGAGGATGCGCGAGAGTTTCGATCATCCTTCGAGCGATGCCGCGTAGCAGTTGCGTATCGGCATCCAGCGTAATGACGAACCGAATACCCTCGAGTCGAGTGCGATCGCCCACGCAGAGGAATCCATCCAACTCAGGCGCAGATTCGCCCATGAGAAAGCGATTGAGTTCCTCGAGCTTACCGCGCTTGCGCTCGCAGCCGATCCAGCGTTGCTCACTGTCGCTCCACGACCGCCTGCGATGAAAAAGAAAGAAGCGGCCCGCTCCGTGCCGGCGATTCAGCTCCTCAATCCCCCTGGATACGCGATCCATATACTCCTTGTCCTCCGGCATGGTCTGTTGCGGGGCGTCAGCAAAATCAGTCAGTAGCCCGAAGCGTAGATTTTGGTCCGTATTTCCGAGGTAGCGAATCTCGATGCGGTCGAGTTCCCTTTGGATCGCGTTGGTAGTCGTCAGTAACGTCGGCACCACCACCAGTGTGCGGTAGTCATCAGGAATGCCTTCTTTTCTGAAGTACATCTTCGGCAAGACTTGCGGAGGCAAAAGTGAGGTTATTAGATAATTCACGGCCAGGACCGCGAGGTCACTCGCAGGCAGGAGAAGCAGAAGGGCGAGCACGCCGAGCGTTACTTCGGGAACCGAACCGGCGATGAAAAGCAAAGGAGCTGCCACGATGGTGAGCGTGAGCATAAGAAGACTGCTGAAGTAAACGCCCACTCCGTGCGCGCGAAACCAACGACGCGACCGCTCTGCCAGCGGCACCCGAGCGTCCGTCGCCCGCTCGAGCGTGAGCCGCCCCGCGTCTATCAAATAATAGCCGACGTGTCGCGCGACTTTGTCCTCGGCAGCCTTCGCTAACGCGAGGGTTTGATCGATGATTTCCCGCTCTGAACGTCTCGACCATCGGGCGATTTCTTCCACGGCGCTGCGGCAACGGTCGGCCGTTTCAAAATCCTGGCGGGCATAAATTCCGGCGGGATCGGCGCCTAATTCGCTGTCCGCCCAGCTGACCGACTCGAAAAACTCGGGCCAGGCGATTTGCGCGATGAGACGGCAACTATTGATCACATCGGCTAGCGCAGTCTGCTGCACCGCCTGGCGCCGATGTTCCTGCTGCATGACTTCGAGGAGTGGCGCGCGCAGAGAGCGTTCCAGCCATCCACTCACCAGCGGGAGGGCCGCTTCTTCGTCGTAAAGATGCGCCATCAGTTCGCTGGCAAAATGCGCGGTGGGCTCAGGATGACGTTCTACCAATTCTTCCATCATCCTGAGCAACCGCGACGAGCTGTGGCGCGCGGCGGTGATGAGCCGATTGGCCCAAAAATCGGCCTCCTCACTCTGGCTTTGCTGTACCTCGACCTGGATCGCGAGAGCGCGCAAGCACTCGAGTAACTGCAAACGCAACATCAGCGGCAGGGCCCAGAGTTCTCCGATATCCAGCGGCGTGCTCGCCTGAAAAGCGACCAGATATTTGCGGATAATCTCCGGCTCCACTGCGCCGCCGCTCTCGGATACCATTTTCGAGGCAACATGGTAAACACGCGGCAGCCCTGCTTGGGGACCGCTGGCAATGAGAGGCAGCTTTCCATAATATTTTTGTGGCAGACTCCGCCGCAGATCAGTGACCTGCTCCCGAATCAAATAGGCATTATCGAGCAGCCACTCCGCCGAAAGGGTGAAGGCCTGGTGCACTTCGGCCGACATCATCAGACTCGCGTTCGCCCATTCCAAAGCGCCCTCTACTTCTCGCAACCGGCGCAGAAACGATCGCCCGCGCGGCTGCACTTGCCGGTTGACCGAAATCGAACGCGCGAGGTTCGCGGCATTTTCCGAGAGACGCTGACTTGAAGGTCGTTCATCCCAGACTGGTTGCGTGGTCGGCACAATCGGAAAAGGTGGCGGCGAATGAAAAACGAACGTTACCGGTGTCTCGGCTTCCACGTCCCCCAAAATCACTATCGCGCGCGCCGTCTCGCTGGCTTCGACCTCGGCCATCACAATCGTTTCGCCCGGTAGGATCGTGTTCGCGCACCACGCTAGCCAAGCGCCATCAATATGCTGCCGCAGCAACCGGACTAGAACCCATCCGCTGATAGCACCTGCTAACGCAAACGCTGACAGCAACAGCGTCAACATGCTGGGTTGCTGATGTGCCAAAATTCCGCGCTGCCAAAGGATGAATGCCCCGAGGGCCACGCCGACGATCGAGGCTGCGGCCACTCCGCCAATTACCAAGGTGCCATATTCTTCGATCCGCGACCGGCCTTCCCTTGAAGCGCGGATTGCAGTGGCGCGATGAAACCGTGCTCGATGGAGATTCTTCAACACTGCCCGACCGCTCGCTGGACTTTGGAAAATGCCCACCACCAAAACGTGATCGCCATTCTTTCGCCAAAGTCTCATAGCCAACCTTACAGGATACAGTTCGAAGACCGCGGGAAAAGCCAAGTCCCTGCCCCCATTCGATCATATTTTTAGTGAAAGGTACGCGTCGCCAAGGTTATTTTCGTATCGTCTGCATCTTGTGTAATCAGGTAATCCAAAACGGAAACGACGGACCGGCGGAACTGCTGTTTCGGCGTGTGATCGTTGCAAAGAGAAGCCTCTCGTGCGGCGACACTGAATTTTCACGGTCGCTTTCTACGCTCTGAAAAGTTTTGGCTGCAAAACCGCTCAACTCTGCGCAACACCCTGCGACCGCTGAATCGCCAAATATCTAGCATCGGCAATGCTGTGCAAAGCAGTGAAACGATGCGCAACTCGTTAGGCTTGAATTAGAAATCCGTTGCTCTGTCCGGCTGAGCTACGGGCGCATTTGCCAGGTAAATCAGTGTAACACAGTTGGCGTGATCGATGGACTGTCAATTCTTCCGAGATACAGCTTGAACTCTAACCGACTTTGTTCAATTGCTCGGCGATGGTGATCAAGAGTTCGTCATGACCCATTTCTCGCGGCGCGCGGCAAAGAAGATCAAAATTTCACGGTATTTTCTACGGAGCGAGAAATGGTTTAGGACTCCCCGGGGGGCGGGGTCGTCTCCATCAACATTGTCAACGTTCACATCGTTCGGTTCCTTTAATCGAACGCGATCGCGCGCTCGAACTACGCAGCACGCCGGCCAGGGCATCTAGGCCCGGATCGTAACAAAGCGCCGCCCGCGCAGCCCCCCGACGCTCAACTCAGCGCGCTGGCATTGCACCTCCCCACGCCGAGGGCGACGGATTGAGTGGAGCGACCAGCGGCCGGGAAACGTTCGTCTTCATTTGTGCTCCCGCCGGAGTTGTCGGCGGTGTGCCTTTGACGCGAGCTATGAATCCGTGGGCGATGCCGGAAGCATCGACGTAACGACCAGTGATATTCCCCTGCGAACTGATTCCGTTAAGCGATGTGAAGCTTGACCCGGGAAAATCGAAAGTGAAAAATCTGTCCGGCGGGACAAAGAAGAGTCCATGAG
>JBKPLX010000156.1:0-8439 GCA_046731855.1 Verrucomicrobiota bacterium
CTGGACAATTGGCCCGGTTTAGAATGCTGCGGGTCAGATCACCCATGATGTAATGACCTAGCAGGCCGCGCGCCTGTGAGGTGCCGGTCACTATCAAATCGTAATCGCCGGCGTCGACTTCTTCGAAAACTTGATCGATTACAATGCCGTGCCGAAGACGCACTTCAACGGAAACACCGAGGCGTTCGAGCTCTCTCTTTTCTCGGCGCAGGTTTGTCCCAAGCTCCGATTTCGATTCCAGCAACTGATCAACGTTCTCCTCTAGCTGCACGAGATTGACGTAGATAGCAGGTGGCTCGGCCATACATGCAGAAGCGTGACCGACGCACCCAGCGCGGCCGCAATCTCGCCAGTGAATTGCACAGCTCGCTCGATGAATTCTTTTCCGCCTGTGCAAACGAGAAAGCGTTTCACTCGCGTGGTTTCGAGGGCCTCAACGATTGATGGGAATTTCGAATCGAAAGAGTTTCCATTCCGCGAAAACAATCGAACGTCGCCATGCTCTTTAATGGCGATCGTGCGATACCCATCTAGTTTCAGCTCGTACTGCCAGAGTTCGCCCTCTGGAATCTGATCCACTTCGAGACACTCCATCGGCGGAATGCAGCGCAGAGGGGCCGGCATTTTTTGCATCAACTTTAGTTACGGATGCCAAACGAAATCCGCGTTGCGTGAATTTCCCCCAAACCGTCACGAGCACGCAATGCGATCTTTATCGAAAGTAAGAGAGAATTATGGCAACACGCAGGAAATCGAAAACGAGCAAACGCGAGCTAATCGCACCGAGGAAATCAAAACGCTACGTCCGGCGGAATCCCAAGGGCCAATTTAAGAAAGAGGTAAGCGTTGGCCGTTCGCTTGCCTCCGACCGGTGCCACGATGCGAAGACCAAAGTGCAAAAGGGCCAAGGCGACCGCGGGGACACAATTTAGCGTCCTTCACGAACCGCCGTTTCGACACCGTTGATGAAATTTGTACATGTAATTGTCGACTCTTCCGTTTGCTCTGACCTCCACCCAAAGATCCAGCCAAGATACGTCCAAGCTCGCCGAAAGCCAATTGCCGATAATCGGTATATAGTCTTGAAGCGGTTGGGCACCCAACTTAGTCCAATGGAGCAACCGATTGCCCCGTACGTCGACTACACGCGTATCGGGAGCGCCAAACCTGTGGACAAGGTCGACTTCGGTCGTAATGCCGGGTTTGATCTTGTTGAGGTCCTGTTGCTGAATCTGGCAAGAGGACGCGTGACTCGCTAGGCAAAGGCTGCCCAGCACAATGAAAATTAGCTGGTTGATTTTCATTTGCGACAGTGCGCTGTTGGCGGATGAGAGACAATAGCGCCTACTCTATGGAAATGACCAGCCTCTTTTGCGGGGCAACACCCATTGGTAATCCCTGATGAAGATAAAAGAGTGCCCGGCCTAGTCATTTTCATTTCTCTCTAAGTTTGTCCGGTCAAGAGGCGCACACAGATCGCCCGTTCCAATTCTAGGAAGGCCGTGAACCTGTCATCCGCGTGCACGACGAAGCGTTGACCATCGCCCCGATGTGCATCAGCAACGAAGATAGTTCGCCCTTCGCGATCAACGGTTGCAACACAACCGCACGTCCATCCGGCTTTGCTCAGATTGTCAGCGATGATTGGGCGGATTTTTGTTTTAGCAGACTTTAGATTAGAGATTATCGGGCGGCACGAACCTTTGAGATGTCAAATATCTCGAAAGCCTTCGTGGTGCCGCCGCCTTCAACGATGTAAGCGTACTTGCCCTCGACGAAGATGTCGTCCGGCTGGCCGCTGTTGGCAAGCGGGCTCTGGCTTACGAGCGAAGGAGTGGCCGGGTCCGAGACGTCGAATATCTCGAACGCGTTGGTCGTTCCCGCGCCCTCCACTACGTAAGCGAAGCCGTCCCTGACCCAGATAGCGTCGCCGCCGCCCGTGTCAATGCTGCCCGCGTTGGCAAGGTCGGCCTGGCCTGCCAAAACCGGGGCCGACGGGTTGGATACGTCGAAGATCTGGAAGGCGTTGGTCGTTCCCGCGCCCTCAGCGATATAGGCGTAGTTGCCTGAGACGAATATACCATCGTCCGGGACTCCATAATTCAGGTCGGTCGCGCTCTTAAGGATCGGCGCCGCCGGGTTCGACACATCGAAAATGTCGAAGCCTTGGCTTCCAGATCCGCCGATAGCGATGTAGGCGTAGTTGCCCTGGACGTAGATAGATGCCTGGTCGAACGCCGTGAGATTGCTCTGACTTACGCGCACCGGAGCTGCCGGGTTCGATATGTTGAATATCTCGAAGCTATCGGTGTAGCTGCCGCCCTCGACAACGTAGGCGTAGTTGCCCTGGACGAATAGGCGGTCGCCGGCGTTATTGGTCAGGTTGGCCTGGCCGACGAGTACTGGCGCGGCCGGGTTAGTAACTTTGAATACTTGGAGCGCATTAACCGTGCCACCTCCCTCGACGATATAAGCGAAGCCGTCCTTAACCCATATGTCGTCGGTCGAGACCCCGTTGCCGCCGTTGGCTAGATTGCGCTGGCTGATCAGGACAGGAGCTTTAGGGTGGGATATATTGAATATCTGGAAGGCCCTGTTAGTGCCGCTTCCCTCAACGACGTAGGCGTAAGTGCCGCCTGTGATGAAGACGCCGTCGCCTCCGCCGCCACTATTCTTGCCCTGCGCCAAGTTACTCTGGCTGACGCGCCGCACGTGAGTAGACACATGGAACATGATAGTTTGGGCGATGTAGCCGCCGGTCGGCGTAGTGGCGCGCAGGTAGTAGCTGCCCGAGGGGACCGTTATGGTCGAAACGGTGATCGTGCTCGTGCCGCTGACCGCTGCCACGCTGGTAGTAGTGGTGGCGCCCGTCGAGCTGTTTACGAATATGAGTTGTGAGTTCGCAGGAAGGCCGAAGTAGTCCGCCGTCACGGTGCTACCTGTTTGGGATACGTAGTTAATATCGGGACCGGTGCTCATCGCGCTAGAAGCGAAGGGAACTAAAGCGATGCCGAGAACAGCCGTAAGAGAGAGAAGATTTTTCATAACGTCTGCACCTATCGAAGTTTTCGTTCCCATAAGAAATCTTTCCGTCCCGATTGGTTATTGTGCGACTGCAGGTCTGAAAGAGGGGAAGAAGCTGTCTGGAGAAGCGTCCTCTCCCGGATTCAGATCTTGATACAGAAAAAATTCTGCAAAAACTGTTACCGCTTTGTCAACTCAATTCGGCAATTTCGGACCGCCGCTTCCAGTTCGACAAAGATAGTTAGTTTTTCATCGGCGTGCACAACGAAATGCCCCCCATCATCACGGTGTGCGTCAACAATCCAGATTGTTTGCCCGTCGCGATTCAGAGCTGAGACCCAGCCCAACTCCAACCGCGCCGCTTCAGTTTGTCCGCTATGATCTCCCAGTACTTTATCGGCTCGGCTGCTGCTGATTGTTCAGAACAGTTTGCGGTGCAGGTTTGCTCACCTCAATCTGTGCGCTCACTTTCTGTAGGCCCGCAGTAAGCGCTTCAATTTGCTTTTGCATGCGCGCAATAGCCGCCTCGAAATCTTTGCGCTGCTGCTCGTTTTTGCGGTGCTCTTTCAGGAACTCGTTGAGCAACATCACGTTCACTGCTTCGTAGCGGACGGTGTAGATGTCGCCT
Source organism: Verrucomicrobiota bacterium (assembly GCA_046731855.1). Lineage (GTDB taxonomy): Bacteria > Verrucomicrobiota > Verrucomicrobiia > Chthoniobacterales > UBA10450 > Udaeobacter. The sequence goes on from JBKPLX010000156.1 coordinate 3,653, forward strand.
TTTTCATCGCGCACGACGAGGTCTGGGTCCACCTTCCCTACTTCCTCGGCAATTAAGCCGAATTGCGGAGTGTTTGTGCTATCGCTCTTATAGTGAAAGGTGACCGGCTTGAGCGCCAGGATAGCTTCACTGGCCTTGGCCATTGGCTTGATCTCTTTCTTAAACCGCTCAGAAGAACTCACCGTGTCCAACTGCCCTGCGGAATCTATCACCACTGCAATAGCGTCTGCGTTTCGGGTCGTGATTCCACGAATGCCAGCGATAAAGGTATTTGGCGCTATATTACCAAAGGGCGGCGTACCGATACGAATGGTGTCGTGGTCATGAGCACTGCCCAACACATTAGCGCCGATGCACACATTGCGAGCCCCGTCCCTAATTCCACTGCCGGCATTGTAGCCTATTCCTACGTTCAAACTTCCGTTGAAGCCAAAGCCTACGTCGGAATCGTAGACGTTAACGAGCGCACTGTGACCAACCGCCGTGTTGTAATTGGAATGGTTGTTGTTGTTGAGCGCGTTAACACCGATGGCCGTGTTGTTGAAACCTTCGACGTTGTTACGGAGCGCACCAGCACCGTCAGCCGTGTTTTGATCGCCGGTGGTGTTGTCAAAGAGCGCAAAAAAACCAAACCCCGAGTTGTTTGCTCCAGTGTTGAAGAGGAGCACATTGCTGCCATCGGCGGTGCCGTGATTGGCTATATCACCTCCTGTATCGGTGGCTTGCACCATTGGCAAGGGCGCGAAGCAAGCCAGCACGAGTGGAATGAGAAGTAATGCACGCCGTAAAGGCGAGCGGTGCTTCGGATCTGTTGCGATTGTTGTTGTTGATCTGAATAAGTTCATAGTTTTGTTTTTCCTCTGCTCTCGGTTGTTGACCCTTGCGACTGCTAAGGTCTGAAAGAGGGGGAGAAAGCACCGAGACAAGGCTTTCTTGCCCTCCCCCGGATTCAGATCTTTGAATTTACGCGAAGTTTGGAAGAACCTCGCGCCCGCTGTCAAGAAAAGATATCACGCATGCACTTATAGGCGGAGACTGGCAGCAGTGAGCTTCTGCTGCTGACTCACTGTGTGAAAATAAAGCCGCCACTCAAGGCGAAAGCTCCGACGTGGGGGCCGCGAATCGCGGATTCAAGTTTTCATGTTCATATGAACATATTCACCCCGGCAACGCTGTCGAGACTAAAAAAGACCCGCGCTGCGTTCCGCTAGATTTGCGACAGTTCGGCAGCGTATGCCGACGCTCAGCGTCCTCTTACGACGATGGTGCCGCTGATGGTACCACTGGTCTCGCCGGTCCCAAGGTTCGAGCATTGGTCCGTGATGAAGCTCCCTTTAGCGCCAGCGTATCGGCCCGTTCCGCCGATAATAGTCCAGGGGTCCACATGTCGAAGATCGCCGTTGTCGCATAAACCGGAGTTTATTCCCAAAAAGCACGCCAAAATGCTGTCACCGTTGGCGGCGTCTCTCACTATCAAACGACTTCCCCCGGCGTTCCCAGGTGGCGTGTTCGCGAACGCGAAGTCCACTGGGAGCGAATAAAACAGTGTGAATGGACCAAGCGTCGTGTCGGTTGAAATGACGCTCCCATTGACATAAATCCCTTCCGCTGGATTGGGAAAAGGCGTGGCACTTTCGCTCCCTGCGATAGTACCATCAATTCGTATCACTCCCGCTTCCACCGCGGAGCTGACGAGCGCCACGATTAGGAATATTGCTGTCATTAGGCTGATTCTTTTGATGTTATTCATGATTTTAATTTCCTTTTCTTGTTTTGGCCTTCTTTGATTCCTCGTTTTTGAGTTGTGAACGAGCCTTTCGTTCACGGTTAACCCTGCGGGAAGAGGGTCAGGTTGAGCTCTGGGAGTAGCCTAACGAACTTAGCGCGGGCATGATTTTGAAGCCCTGCGATAGGCAGCGTCAATACTTTTTTTTGCCGACCGCCAGTTCGCATTCCGAAAGCGCGGTCAGATTTTGATTTGTTGACTCAATAGGTGAAGACAAACCGCTCTTTCCAGCTCAAGAGACGCGGTGAGCTTTTCCTCGGCGTGCACGACGAAACGCTTCCCGTCGTCACGGTGTGCGTCCGCAACCCATATTATCCTCCCCTCGCTCGTCACCGCTGAAACGCAGCCCCCACTCCAACCGGCCTTCTTGAGATTGTCGGCGATGATTTGCCAGTAATTCACCCTGCAGTGTGCGTTTTAGTGATTGTTCACGGCCGTTTGCGGCGCGGGATTGCTCAGTTCAAGCTGTGCACTCACTTTCTGTATGCCTGCAGCAAGCCCGTCAATTTGCTTTTGCTGTTGGGCGGCCTTCGCTTCCAACTTTTGCACCTTGCACTGTTCTTCGAGAAACGCCTCGTGTTCTTTAAGGAACTCGTTGAGCAACATGGCGTTCACCGCTTCGTAGCGCACGCTGTAGGCTTTTCCCTCCTTATCGTACACCACCAGGTTGGCATCCACCGCTTCTACGTCCTCGGCCACAAGGCCAAACTGCAGTCTGCTCGTGGAATCAATGTCCTTTTTATATCGGAAGCTTACTGGTTTCAACGCGTGAATTGCTTCACTCGCTTTGTCCATTGGCTTTATCTCGATTTTAAACCGCGCCGCCGAAGCGACCGTGCCGAGCTGACCATTGGCGTCCACGGCGACCCTGTCGCCGACAACGGCTGTCCCAGTGATCCCGGCGATAAACGTTTGTGTCTGTGTTCCCTGCGTGCCGATTCGAATGGTATTCGACTCGGCAGCAACACCGGCGTTACCGATATCGATATTGTTACTGCCCGTGGTGAGATTCGCACCGGCTTCTGCACCTAGTCCAATATTGTTTCCACCTATTGTGTTGTGGGAAAGCGCCTTCTGACCGTAGGCCGCGTTGCTGCTTCCTCTTCCATTGGAGCCCAGCGCATTGTAACCGCTGGCCGTGTTGTCGCTGCCGACACGGTTAATCCCGAGGGCGTTCGAGCCATTGGCCGTATTGCGGTCGCCCCTTCTATTGTTGAGAAGGGCACCCGCACCGATTGCCGTGTTAAAGCCGCCGCCTGTGTTGCTATAAAGCGCGTTGGCACCAACTGCCGTGTTAAAGCCGGCGGCTGTATTGCTGAAGAGGGCATTTTTGCCAATGGCGGTATTCTGGTTACCTATTGTGTTGGTTATGAGAGCATTGTCGCCTATCGCCGTGTTACAGCACCCGGTTGTGTTGTTGAGAAGGGCTTCAGAACCGGTCGCCGTGTTGTTACCGCCCGATGTGTTGCTAAACATCGCGTTAAACCCTATCGCCGTGTTATCGCTGCCGGTTGTCAGGCTGAAGAGCGCATCTTGACCCTCAGCGGTGTTAGCGCTGGGATAGCCTCCGTCCGGGGGTGGACTAACGGCTCTACTCTCAGGCGAAAACGCAAAGCAGGCCAGTGCGACGAGAAATAATGGAATTGATTGTCTTAAGTGAGTCGATGGATTCATGATTTTTCCTTCCTTTTTCTTTTCCCCGCTGTCTTGAGTCAGTTAGTTGCGGGTCCGGAAGGGGCGAAGAACCTAGCGGTGGAAAAAGCCCTCCGCCTGATTCGAATCCGTTTGGTGACGCTGAGTCTAGAGAAGATCTCGGTTCGTTATCAAGACAATTCGCAGTAAGCGCGAGTCGCGGCTTCCAATTGCACGAACGCGGTCAGCTTTTCATCGGTGTGTACCACGAAGCTTTTCCCCCGCCGCGAGGGTGGTGTGTTAGCAATCTCTCAGAATAAGATTGACATTATTTCCGCTAAGAGCGTAGTCTGCAATCACCCCCGCAACCCCAGTAGATAACCCCGACCCCTTTCGTGGGTGGATCGGGCCGGTCTTGTCGAGAGAGGCTTCGGCTCGGCTTTAGGAGGATATCTGTTATGAAAAGGCTTGCGCCATTCGTCGCCGGAATTGTTCCGGCTTTTATTCTGATCGTAAGTGTTCAGCCGAGTCGGGCCGGCAGTGCGACTTGGAAGCAAAACCCAATCTCGGGCGACTGGAACACCGCAGCCAACTGGACGCCCATGACCGTCCCAAACAGTCCCTTTGACACGGCGACATTTGCCGCCTCAAACGTCACGGATGTCTCTGTCCGCCTCGCTGACGCGGACGTGGATGGCATTGTGTTCGATCCCGTCGCGAGCGCGTTTACAATTACCGCCGGGGACAATTATAGTTTGTCCTTTTACGGTGCGGGCATAGTCAATAATTCGGGGTTAATCCAAACTTTTATTTCCAGCGTCGGCAGTTTTCAATTCAGAAACACATCGAGTGCGGGTCATGACACCGTTTTCGAAGCGTTCTCCAATGTGGTTGCGTTCTGGGATCACTCAACTGCGGCAGACGCGACGCTCATCGCAAACACGTCCAATCCGGTTTTCGAAGCTATTTTATTCCTTGGGCAGTCTCATGGCGACAGAGCGCGCGTGGAGCTCTTCAACAACGGCACTCTGAGCATTGCTTACCATATGTCCGGCTCGCCTATCGGAGTCGGCTCGATTGAAGGAGACGGTTATATCTTTCTTGGTAGCAATAATCTTACCGTGGGCAGAAACGGCCTAAGCACGACGTTCTCTGGAGTCATCAGAGATGGCACTCCTGGTCGCCTCTTCGGCCGTGGATCGATTACCAAGATTGGAAGAGGGAACCTGCTTCTGCGACACAGGAATACCTATAGCGGCGGCACCATTGTTAAAAACGGAACGCTGGTTATTAACAATGTAACCGGTTCAGGTACAGGCACGGGTCCCGTTCAGATAGAAGGCGGCAAGCTCGCCGGGAAAGGCATAAT
>JBKPLX010000157.1:0-6489 GCA_046731855.1 Verrucomicrobiota bacterium
CCGCACATTGGTGTCCAAACGCTGATGCCGCCGGCGGAAGTAAAACTTGTTCGGGCTGATATTCGCAAAAAAGGCGATCGAATTGGTTACATTCCCGGTGCCGGCGATGACGTCCCTGAAAGCCTGCAACAGATCGGTTACTCGGTGAAAGTTTTGAGCGAAGGCGATATCACAGCGGAAAACCTTGCGGAATTCTCCGCGGTCGTGCTTGGGATCCGGGCGTATAATACGCACGACCGAATTGCCAACTGGTTGCCGGAGCTATTTGACTACGTAAAGGCTGGCGGGGTTGTGATCGTACAATACAACACTCTGGCAGACCTTAAGACCGAGCAACTGGGGCCGTATCCATTGGAAATTTCGCGAGATCGCGTCACGGACGAAAACGCGGAGGTGCGTATTCTTGCGCCGAATCATCCGCTCATGACTGTCCCAAACAAGATCACGCCAAAGGATTTTGAAGGATGGGTGCAGGAACGCGGGTTGTACTTTCCCAAGAAGTGGGATCCCGCTTGGACACCTATCCTGTCGTGCAACGATCCAAATGAAAAGCCGCTCGATGGTGGTTTGCTGGTTGCAAAGTTCGGCAAAGGTTTCTTTATCTACACGAGTTATTCCTGGTTTCGGCAATTACCGGCCGGCGTTCCGGGAGCTTATCGATTATTCTCAAACATGTTGTCCCTGGGAAAATGAACATGGATGATTCCAAGCCAGATGCGCGTTCCTGGCGCAAAGCGTATGGTCTATCGCTTTCCCTTTTTGCAGTGGAGGTAGTGCTTCTCTACCTCTTCACTGTCCGGTTTTCGTGAACCGGCTGGATTATCTCGTTCTCATCGCCACGATTCTGGCGATCCCGCTTTATGGCCTGTGGCGAACCCGGGGAAGCGCTTCTTTAGGTCAATATCTCAAGGGTGATGCGAGTATTCGCTGGGCTACGATCGGACTCTCCGTGCTCGCGACGCAGGCTGGGCCGATCACGTTTCTTTCCATGCCAGGCCAGGCGTATGAGAGCGGCATAGGTTTTATTCAGAATTATTTTGGGCAGCCGCTCGCGTTGATCGTTGTGTGCGCCATCTTCGTTCCGATCTATCAGCGGTTGAAAGTTTACACCGCCTATCAGTATCTCGGCCAGCGATTCGATCGGAAGACGCAGCTACTCGGCGCATTCCTGTTTCTGGTGCAACGAGGCATTGCTGCTGGAATTACGATCTACGCGCCGGCCATTGTCCTCTCCGCTTTACTCGGCTGGCGCTTGGACCTGACGATCTGGCTGGCGGGTGGACTGGTTATTATCTACACGGTCGCGGGCGGCACAAAGATCGTCAGCATCACACAGCGCTATCAGATGATTGTGATTCTGGTCGGCATGGCCATTGCCTTTGCAGTCGTGGTCTACCGACTGGCGCCCGATCTGTCGTTTGAACATACGCTGACGGTCGCGGGCAAAATGGGCAAACTGGAGGCGGTCGATTTCTCGGTCGATCCGCACAAGCGCTATACATTCTGGTCCGGCCTGATTGGAGGCTTCTTTCTCGCACTTTCCTATTTCGGAGCGGATCAATCGCAGGTGCAACGATATCTCGCGGGGGGGTCGCTCAGGGAGAGCCGTCTGGGATTGCTGTTCAACGCCGCGGTGAAGGTACCGATGCAATTTTTCATTCTCTTGCTCGGCGCGCTTGTTTTCATGTTTTATCAATTCGAAAAGCCGCCCGTCTATTTCAATCAGCCGGCCTACCAACGTGCGATGGAGAGCGGCTACGCGCCGCAGTTAGACGGGTTGCAAACGCAATTCGATAGCGTATTCGCGCAAAAACGTGCGGTCATTCGCTCTTTTGCAGATGTGTCGGCGAATGAGCGTAATGCGGCGATGACCAAGCTTCGTGAACTCGACGCGCAAGCGCATGAGTTGCGCAATCGAACCAAGGCAGTTCTCGCGCAAGCGGGCGTGGATCCAAAAAGCAAGGAGTCGGATTACGTATTCATTACTTTTATTCTTCAACAAATGCCGCACGGGCTTGTCGGATTACTGATCGCAGTGATTTTGTGCGCGACCATGTCCGCGACGTCAGCAATTCTGAATGCTCTCGGTTCCACCACCGCGATCGATTTTTACCGACCCTTGATTCGCCCAAACGCGAGCGACCATCATTACGTGGTCGCAGCCAAAGCGCTGACGGCGGCGTGGGGTTTGATCGCCATCGGCGTCGCTTCTTTTGCCAGTTTGGTCGAAAACCTGATTGAGGCGGGTAACATTCTGGGGTCTGTGTTCTATGGCAGCATCCTCGGTCTCTTTCTGGCAGGTTTCTTTGTCCGTCGCGTTACCGGTTCCGCAGTCTTTTTCGCGGGACTCCTTGCCCAAACGCTCGTCTTCGTCCTGTTCGCTACAACAAATATTGGTTACCTCTGGTACAATCTGATTGGATGCGCAGCCGTGCTGATCCTGGCGCCGGTCCTGCAGCAGACCATCTTTCGCGGCACGCCAGCTTCTGCCGCGGTATGAATTTCATTCTGGGCGATGGATCATCCGATTATTTGTTTCGGCCAGCAACCATGCGGATTTTTTCCCAAGCGATTTTTATTCGCTAAGATTTCGACGGCGCGGCGTCTTCAAAAAGAGATTGGCGGAGAAATCGTCTTTTTCTTTCACGACAGCGATCACGACCCGCGCGAGACAATTACGATTTTGCGAGACCAAAACAGCAAGCAAGAAGTAGCCCTAAACTTTCAGTTCGAAAATCGGATCCAAAAACAGTTTTCGCCCCTCTATGCCAAACGTGTCGTTCCGGAATGGCGGGAGAAAACTGAGCGCCAACTTCCCAATTATGTCGGACGATCTCTGGTCGAATGCTTCAAGGAAACCAAGTGTTCTAATGTTGCCGCCTTTTGTCTTGAGATGTACGCGCGAATGGGACTGCTGGAGGGAGTGCGGGTGGAGCGTTCCGGTTCCCCCGAATTCAGATCGCGTGCCGTGGCAGTTCCAGACTATTTTGTCGATCAGCCTTATGAAGGAGAGATCGTTCGTGCGCGTTACCGTGACGGGAAATTCTTGCTACACAAGGGAGGCGATCGCTTTTTAGAAATTCCCGGGGGCGAATTCGGTCCGAAGCAAATCAGCCCAACCCGCGACACGCGTTTCCGTTGGATGCAATCAGTAATTCAGTGTACCCATTACGTCGCGGGTGGGAGCGAGCAGCATTATATTAACAAAGGGGACGCTCCCGGGGTGAAATTCATCAAGCGCGACGAAATTTCTGACTTCGACAGAGCGTATACAGACCTGTAATGGAATCGTGGCCGCTGAAAATTGGAATTGCATGTTTTCCGTTAATCGGCGGGAGTGGGATTTTGGCGACGGCGCTTGGATCAGAACTGGCCCGCCGCGGTCATGAAGTCTACCTGTTCAGTTATGCTCTACCCGTCCGACTGGACCTGCCACAGGAAGGCCTTCATTTCCATCGAATCGAGTTTGCAGACAACGCTTTGTTTCCGTGCCCCGACTATACTCTGCCGCTTGCGGTGAAAATGGCGGAAGTGGCACGTTCCCAGCAGCTCGATCTTTTTCATGTTCACTACGCCGTGCCACACGCGCTGGCCGCGTGTCTAGCTTCGCAGATTGTAGGACCGTCGGCTCCGCGCATTGTCACAACATTGCACGGAAGCGATACCACTCTGTTGGGGCAGGATCCCGATTACCGTACCGCCATTGAGCATGCCCTTGTGCATTCTGACGCAGTGACAGCAGTTTCAGAAAGCCTTCGGAATCAAACGCAGGAAATCTTTCCTGTGAAACGAGCGATTGAAGTGATTCCGAATTTCTTCACTCCGAATAAAGCTAAGAGGAGCCGCGAGGAAGTTCGACGTGACTTGGGCGTAACCGACAAATTTCTTGTGCTACACATGTCGAATTTGCGACCGGTCAAGCGCATCGATCTGCTGCTACGCACGGTTGCCATGTCGAAGAATCGGGCGCGCCTTCGATTGCTCATTTTAGCAGGCGCCCCTTTTGATCCCTTCGAACCACTGCTCGACGAGTTGCAACTCCGCGACAGCGTCATTGTTCGCCAGAACGCAGCTGCGGTGGAGGAGTATTTGGAGGCCGCGGATGCCGGCTTGTACACGTCCGAATACGAAAGCTTCGGTCTGAGCATTCTGGAGACGGCATTTTATGGTAAACCCGTTGTCGCTTTTGGCGTCGGTGGTATTCCCGAAGTTATGGGTGACTCTTTTCCCCTGCATCCTTTCGGCGATGTAACCGCGGCGGCTGCCGCGTTGGACGCGTTGGTCGAATCTCCGAAGTTAGCTCGCGAAGTAGGCGAACAGAGTCGCGCTCACGTGCTCGAAAAGTTCTCAGCAGATCGTGTCGTTCCTCGGTACGAATCGTTGTATCGACGCATTATTGGCGGCCGATAGGCGCGAGTTTATTCATGCTCACCGCGGAAACGCGCGACGTCTGTGCTGCCGCCTGCGGGTATTTCTGGTCGCCAACGAAATTTTTCCAGTATTGGATTCGGTTTTCCCTCGACGGCATCGGCTATAATTTCGCCCAGCACCGGTGCAAATTTGAATCCGTGTCCACAATCACCTGCAGCGATCACGAGTCCATGGCGTTCCGGATCGGGCGCGATCCAGAAATTTCCATCATGCGTTTCGCAATACATGCATAGGCGGGTATAAACAATTGGAGCATCCGCGAGCACCGGGAACGCCCATGACAAAAACTTCCGCAGATTCTTTTCTTCTTCAGAAGTGACGGCACGTTGGAGGGAGTCAGGCGACATTTCACGGCCAGGGCCGTGGTTTGCAATCTTTACGATTCCGTCGCGGTTGAGCGGAAATCCGTAAAATCCCGTCGTCGTAATGTCCGCACCAAAGACAGGGAAACGCTCAGGTGCAAAAAGTTCAGGCCGCGAAGGTTTCAAGTGGAAAACCGGCTGCCCGCTGACCCGAAAAAACTTTTTGGTGAAAGGCAACAGATACGGCGTCCACGCGCCGATGGCCATCACAACGTGATCGCCATCCACGCGCTCTCCATTGTCGAGTACGATTCCTTTCACGCGATCATCCTCTTCATCCAAATGAGAAAACGTGCAGTTTTCGCGAAGCTCAATGCCGCCGGCTCTTGCGCGCTCGAGGAGTGCCGTTATGACGCGTCCGCTTTCCGCATAACCAGCTTCGAGCTCAAGTACACCATCTCGGAACAATTCCGGATTCCAGGCTGGAAATCGCCTCAACCATTGCGCTGAATTCATGCGCTCAACCCTGTGACCGCGCCGTTGTAGCGTTTTGAAGCTCTCGTACTCGAAATCGCCCGGCTTCATTTCGCGCTGGCGCACGAACATCACACCAGTCTCGTGATACAACTCAATTCCGAATTCTTCGTTCCATTTGCGCCAGAGCTTAATTGAGCGTTCCGCGAGCTCGGTGTAGTCTTCATCTGCTCCATAAGCTGCGCGAACGGCTTTGCTGATGTCGGTAGATGCGGCGAGGGGATAGGGCAATGGTCCCGGATCGACCAGAATCACTCTGTGGCCACGTTTCTTTAATTCGATGGCGGCAGTGATTCCGTTAACTCCTGCACCAACAACAATGACTTTTGACATGTGAGCAACAGCGCCGAAAGCATTCGGGGTTGTAGCGGCGTTTGTGTCAAGCGCCGATCTTTTTCAAGTCGCTATCCGCAGCGCGTGTTCCCTTTCAAGCAGAGTCGGATGCGAATAATAAAAGGCGCTGTAGAGTGGATGCGGCGTAAGATTGCTCAGGTTTTTTTCGCTCAATTTGCGCAGTGCTTGAATGAGTGATTGCGCCTCTTCCATCGCCGCGTTTGCGAATGCATCCGCCTGGTATTCGAAATGGCGCGACCAGATGTGAATCAACGGCGAAAACCAGAAACTTATCGTCCCCGCCAGTAGAGCGAACAGCAGTAACGCAGGAACAAGATTTGCGGCGGCAAATCCTGCCTGATGCTCGAAACTAAACGCATGATAAAACCGCGGCTGCCGCGACAGCCAGGCGATGGCGGCGAACGCCGCAACAATGCCGGCAATGGAAACGCCAAGCAGTTTCACTACATGGCGCTTCTTGTAATGGCCAATCTCATGCGCAAGGACGGACTCTACTTCCAGCTCGGTGAGTTGCGCGATCAGTGTATCGAACAGAATGATTTTCCGAAAACGTCCGAACCCGGTGAAGAAGGCATTGGAGTGGCGCGAGCGTTTGCTGCCATCCATCACCTCGATGCTCCCGCTGGGAAAACCCGTACGTCGCGCCAGTGCAAACAGGCGCTCGCGCAATGTTCCTTGTGGCAGCGGCGTAAAGCTGTTGAAGAGCGGCATGATCATCACCGGCGCGATGAGTAGCAGAAGCAATTGAAATGCGACAACAACTGCTGCAGCCCAAAGCCACCAGTTGGCGCCCGTCGATTCGATTAGTTTCAACACGAGCACAAGCAACGGATAGCCAAGCAGTACGGCGAGAAGCAATCCCTTGAGA
>JBKPLX010000158.1:0-6068 GCA_046731855.1 Verrucomicrobiota bacterium
GCCGAGCAGATGTTAACCGCCTGCCACAGGCGGTTAAGCACCAAAACCTGATTGTTTAGCACGGTTTGCAAATCTCTATGGAAGCCGGGTTTTGCGGACTTCCACGTAAATTCGCGCGACGGTAGCATTCGGGTTTTTCGCTGTCAACGGGAGCAGTTGAACCACGAATCGACGCGCCTTGGGCTGCTTTGACCAGGCAGGTGAATCGACACGAAGGAGTTGTGGCGTTATGCATTCGTGTTCATTGATGCTCAAGTGAAAGCGCAATTTCCAGAGGAACAGACCAGGTCCGGAGAGTTTCGCCGGCAGGAGGACGCGTTTCGCGGATGGGTCTCGAACGATGGATCTACCCCCTACCCTTCTGCGGCGGGCCGGTATCATCTTTACGTCTCGCTTGCGTGTCCCTGGGCTAGTCGGGCAGTCATTTTCCGAAAACTAAAAGGACTCGAGGAAGCGATTGGCATGACCATTGTCGACCCGATCCGTGACGAAAATGGTTGGGCGTTTCGCGATCCGAGCGGCGAAATTCCAACCGACGCGCCATTTGAATCAACCGATCCGGTCAATGGCTTCCATTTCTTGAGCGAGGCATACAAGGCAACCGACCCAAACTACAGCGAGCGCGTAACCGTGCCGGTGCTCTGGGATAAACAAACCAAAAAGATCGTGAACAATTCGGAGGACGATATCTGCCGCATGTTCAACGCCGTCTTTGATGACTTTGCCAAAAACAAGAACGTCGATTTTTTCCCGAAAGAGATCGAAGCCGAGCATGCGAAGCTCTGTAGTTTTTTGCACGACAACGTGAACAACGGCGTCTACAGAGCCGGTTTCGCCACGCGGCAGCGGCCATATGAGGTTGCCTGCCGAAAATTGTTTAAGGCACTCGATCAACTGGAGGAGCGCTTATCGAAGAGCCGCTTTCTTTTCGATAACCGGATCCTGGAATCCGATTGGAGACTTTTTTGCACGCTGGTCCGGTTCGACGTGGTCTATCACGGCCACTTTAAGTGCAATCTGCGGCGCATTATCGATTACCAAAATCTGCAGGGGTATCTGATGGACTTATATCAACAGCCCGGCATCGCCGGGACCGTCAATTTCGATCACATCAAGCGCCACTATTACATGACACACATTCGAATTAATCCGACCCGAATCGTCCCCATTGGTCCGCTTCTTGACCTAAAGAAACCGCACAATCGCGAACGATTGAGCTAGGAAATTTGCCTGGCGTTCTGGTGACTATGCCTGGTTCTCCAGAATGCTTCGATTTGTTCCAAGGTGCGTCCTTTCGTTTCAGGAACGAAATAATAGGCAAAGAGCCATGAGAGCACTGAAGCGAGCGCATAGAGAAAAAATGTCGAGCTCGCGCCGAGTCTCTCGACCAACGTCAGAAAGGTAAGCGAGACGATCAGATTCGAGGCCCAGTTGAACGTGGCCGCCGTGCCCTCGGCGAGGCCGCGAATCCTTAGCGGATAAATCTCGGCGATCAAGAGCCAGAAGATCGGTCCGAGGCTGATTGCAAACGAAGCGACATAGCCCATCAGACAGATCACCGAGATCCAGGCCAGTTCTCCTGATGGATTTGAGATGCGGAAACTCAAACCGAGCACGCCAAGCGTGATGATCATTCCGGCAATGCCGATGAGTAACAGCGGCCGGCGACCGACTCGGTCAACTAAGAACATCGCCAGGATTGTCATGCCTACATTTACGATGCCAACGCCCACGGTCGCCAAAATTGCGCCGGAAGCAGAATTGAATCCAGCAGACTGGAGAATTCTTGGCGCGTAATAAATCACCGTGTTAATGCCCGTAATTTGCTGGAAGATGGCGAGGCCTAATCCAATAAGCAGAGCCGGGCGCACCTGCCTGCGCAGCAAATCGGTCCAGTGTCCGCTTTCGGCTTGCTGCGCCAGGCTGGCCTTAATCTCTTCGATCTCGACGTGCACATCGGCACGCTCGCGAATGCGCACGAGAACGCGGTGCGCGACTTCATGATGACCGCCACGAATAAGCCAGCGCGGAGTTTCCGGCAGAAAAAACATGCCAGCGCCGAAGACCAATGCCGGAGCGACGGCGAGGCCGAGCATCCATCGCCAGCCTTCCACACCGGCAAACGCGTAATCGGTCAGATACGCAACGACAATACCGACGGTGACAGCGAGTTGAAAAAGCGATACAACCCAGCCACGCGTATGAGGAGGCGCAACCTCGGACAAATAAACCGGAACGTTTGCTGAGGCGAGCCCGATCGCCAAACCGAGAACAATCCGGCTGACGATCAGGATCGCGGGCGACGGTGCCACGGCGCTGGCGAGCGCGCCGATGCCGAAGATCGTCGCCGTCACCAGCAAGACTCTTCGTCTGCCGAAACGATCGGCCGCCTTCCCACCAAAGATCGCGCCAATGGTTGCACCCAATAACACCCCACTCACCACGACTTCCTCGGCTGCAGTTGTTAGGGCAAATTCGCGCTTGATAAAAATGAGCGCGCCCGAGATGACGCCTGTGTCATAACCGAACAGGAGACCACCTAGCGCCGCGAATAATGCTGCGATGTAAACGAACCTGGTGCCGCGCGGGTGTCTACCGCTCAACGCAGCAACCTCCTTTTCAGCCATAGATGTCGATCTTACTCAGCCATACGGCCGCGAGAAGTCTGACAACCGATCTCTGATTTTCTCAAGGAATTAGACGTCACCGTAATTTCGGTGTACGGGTTCCCGTCGGGAACGCGAAATGAGCGAGGATCGAACAAAAGACGTATATAGTGCCGGTAAGAGTTTGCGGATTCTGGTCGTAGAAGACCACGGCGACACGCTGCGAGCTTTATCCAATCTGCTCACGCATTTCGGGCACGAAATTTCCGTGGCCGATGATGCGGAGAGCGCGCGGAAAATTATCGGTTCAAAAGATTTTGACGTCGTCCTGGCCGATATCGCTCTGCCGGATGGAAGCGGCTATGATTTGGTTGCCGAGGCCAAACGAAAACGACCCGTTAAAGCAGTTGCGCTGACGGGATTTGGAGCGCCGGACGATATTGAGCGCAGCAAGGAAGCTGGGTTCGATTTTCACCTGACCAAACCGGTGGACTTTCACGAGCTGCGAGCTGTTCTCGGTCAGATCGCTGCGTAGCGATCACTAGGAGAAAGTGCTACCGCGGCTCCGGTCCGTCTTACGGTCAAAAACCATGCAGATTCGCGCGTACAGCGCGTAACTTTTTCTTCGCGAAACTCGGTCTAGCGACCCAATTTGCGGCGCAACGCAGCGACGCCGAGCAAAGCGAAACCAAGTAGGGAGATTGTCGAGCCGCCATCTGGAACAGTCACATAAGTAGGTCCGCCTTGGACGACGTGGCCTGCTTTAACAGGTTGGACAACGAAAAATGCAGTGGCCGCAGCCAAGACGAGTAAGAGTTTAGATGAGGATTTCATATATGATGCTAAGTGAGCATCAAGGATGCCAGTTTCTCCGCATGTTGCATCCATCTGAATGTTAGGTAGTTGTAAGGAATATCGACATTGTACTGCCAAAAATTTCGACATTAAACTGTAAGGAATCGCAGACGCTTGTAAGCTAAGCCGACGATAATCGGAGCGTTTTCGGGGAAAGAGCCCCGGTGAATTTTGCTTGCCTTTTTGGCCAGGGGGCTGTCATAAAACAAGAATGGATAAGCACTCTCGCGCCTTCGGCCGACCCGGGAAGGGAAAACGAAGGCGCCTCTCTACCCCGAAAAGAAAGCCCCGTTCTGAAAAGCAAGATACTCCGGATGAGCTGGTCGAGTTAGCAACCGACGCAATACGAGACGGTCAGACTACGGTTGCCATGTTCCTTGCCCCGTTTCATCCCGACCTGAGATTCAGAGCCTTCCGAGCCTATACTGCCGCCGTGTCGGCCTTCATGGCAAAGTGGCGACGCTAATTCAGTTCTGGACGGCAATCTGATAATCTTCTCTTCGAGTTCGCATTCAGCGACGAACCATCGCACTGCCTCGGTAATTGTCTCCTCGATAGTCTAACCTCTTC
Organism: Verrucomicrobiota bacterium; assembly: GCA_046731855.1. Classification (GTDB taxonomy): domain Bacteria; phylum Verrucomicrobiota; class Verrucomicrobiia; order Chthoniobacterales; family UBA10450; genus Udaeobacter. The sequence continues at coordinate 4,032 of JBKPLX010000158.1, forward strand.
GATCTGCGATTCTGCTGAAGGATCTCAGCATTTTTTGATCGAGGTGGTTGACCGGCCAATTGCCGATCGATTTCTCATTGTTCTTCCCTCTCCTTGAATGTGCGAGCGCAAGGCAAGAAATGACCGCTTCGGTTTGTTCAGAACAGCATTCCCTACTGTCCCGATTCCGTTATGACAATTTAGAACTCGGCGCAGTTCCACATAGCTAATCGTTCCCGGCGGGAATCGAACCCACATCTAAGGTTTAGGAAACCTCCGTTCTATCCGTTGAACTACGGGAACAATTTCATAGGTAAAATCGCTTAGCCTGAAATATTGTTTTTGCCTTTTTCACGGTGCTGTTCTACGGTCTGCCTTGTGAAACAGTGCAAACCGACGAAAACATGGGAAAAAACGCGGCTCAAAAATCTCGTACGCCATAAGTCTGGCCGATATTATGCCAGAGCTTTTGGTGGCGGCAAAGAGGTTTGGAAATCGCTTAAAACATCACATTTCAGCGTAGCCCAGGCGAGACTGGCTGAATTCCTGAGAGAACACCGGGAGCGCGTGAGCAATGGCAACAGTGAAGGGTCGGCTAAATTGATATTCGGTGAAGCGGCCATGATTCACCTACGCAATGTTGATGACAACCCGCGCATCAAACCCAGCACTCGCAAGTACTGGCGGCAATGCCTTGCTGCGCTTCAAAAAACCTGGCCCGGCTTGAACGAAACGGAGATCCGTAAAATCACGCAAGCCGACTGCAAAAAATGGGCGACCGCATACGCCAAGAAGGCGTCCCCGACTCGCTACAACGGCACGGTTTCTGTTCTCCGGCATGTTCTCGCCGTCGCTGTGGAAGCAGGCGTGGTTTATAGCAATGCCGCAGCTGCTGTGAAACGCGCACGGGTGCGGTGCAAGGAAATCAAGTTGCCGAGTATCGGAAAATTCAATGCATTGATTGCGGAGATGCGAGCCGGCCATAGCCGGGACTCAATCAATTGTGCTGATTTGGCCTCCGGCCTAGCATTCACAGGATGCCGCATTAGCGAGGCGAAGGAGATTGCCTGGCGTGATGTCGATTTTGAAACTGGCGAAATCGTTGTGCGCGGCGACGCCGAAACGGGAACGAAGAATTGGGGATTGCGCCGTGTGCCGCTGATTCCCGATGCTCGCGCTATGCTTCAGCGGATGCGCGGCGAGCGTCCCGGCGAATCGCTGGACGCCAAAGTGTTTCATGTCGCTGAGTGCCTGAAGGCGCTTACTCGCGCCTGTAAAAAGGTCGGCACCGATCGCATCACACATCACGATTTGCGGCATTTGTTTGCAACGCGCTGCATCGAATCAGGCGTGGATATTCCGACCGTCTCCCGCTGGCTCGGACACAAGGACGGCGGTGCACTGGCAATGAAAACGTACGGGCATCTGCGACGTGAGCACAGTATTGCCCAGGCGCAGCGCGTGACCTTCGCGCCGGTCGTGACACACCAGGCCGACATGATTCCATTTCCAGCTGGAGCGTAGAGACTGGCGCAACGATGCGGCTTGGTACTAAAAACGATACACCCCGGGGGGGTGGGGATACGATGCTCTCGAGGGACTTTATGCCGTTAACCCGTTAGTCTGCCGGAAAATTTTTGAAAAAAAAGAACATGAGCGGCGCGACCGACGAGCACAAGAAAACGCGTGTGCAGTATCCAGGAACCAAGGCTGGTGCCGGTATGAACAAGCGTGGTCGCCCGCGACGGGTACTGAACGCGTTGGATACGAGCCGCGACGAATTAATCACGGCTCTCGCAACTCTATCCAAGACGCGCAATCAGCCTTCCGAACCGGCAGTCAACCCAAACGTGGACGAAGAGATAATACGTCTCATCAGGTCCTCCAGGGACACGCTCCGCGAACTCAGAAACGGAACGCCGTATCAGCAAGTTGTGTGCGTAGAACACATTTCGTTACTGAGGAAAACCGAGTTGGGAGCCTCGATCGATCCCGATGGCAAACTGGAAGACGCTGATTTTCTCTCATGTTTCATCAAGGGCCTCGAGGATTCTGTCC
>JBKPLX010000159.1:0-5262 GCA_046731855.1 Verrucomicrobiota bacterium
CTACAGCAAGGCCGAGCCACTCTTTCAGCGCTCCCTCAAGATCACCGAACAAACTGCCGGTCCCGATCACCCAAACACAGCCACTTGTCTTAACAATCTCGGAGTGCTTTACCAGATGATGGGCGACTATAAAAAAGCCGAGCCATATTATCAGCGGGCCTTGAAGATTCGCGAAAAAGCTCTGGGACCAAACAATCCGGACCTGGTCTCGAGCATTGGTGGGTTGGCAGACTTGTATCGGCTCGAAAAAGATTACGCCAAGGCTCAACCTCTGGCCCAAAAAGCCTTGCAGCTTTCCGAAAAGAAATTCGGCCCGACGCACCAGATGACGGCGACCGCGTACAATAATCTGGCCGCAATTTATGAAGGCATGGGTGAATACGACAAAGCCGAACCGATGTTTCAGAAAGGATTAAAGCTTTTTGAGGATAAACTCGGACCGAATCACTACAAGACTGGCGCGGCTCTCGACAATCTGGGTGTTCTTTATCGTGAAAAAGGCGAATACAAGAAGGCCGAATCGTATGCCCTGCGCGCGGTGGAGGTCACCGAAAAAGCCAGGGGTTCGGAACATTCTGAGACCGCCACTTGTCTCAACGACCTCGCCAAGCTTTACGAAGTAATGGGTGACAAGGCAAAGGCCGAACCGCTTCGGCAGCGAGCCGCAAAAATCCGGGAAAAAGGCAAGACTAAACCTGCCTCGCCGCAGCCAAGCCCTTCATCTACTCCGACCTGAAGTTGTTCGGCGGCTAGGTAACTCTCGGCGCTGTGTTTCGGCGTCTTAACATGCGATGACATTAATACGACGCCGCAAAGGAATTTCGGCTCATTGGTCGTTGGATAGTCGAGGCATCTTCAGTATTTCGAAAACCGAATGAGAAGGCCTCCTTTCATCGCTATTGATGAGTTGCTTCGTTCAATAGCTTGGTTGCTTCTTCGAGATTAGCTCTCGTCGCAAATTTCTCCAGGCCGCGATTCAGTTGATCCTTCGAAGTGGCTCCAAGCTTGATGGAAGTCCTGAAGTCAGCGATAGCGCGCTGCAGATCAGCAATTTTCGATTGTTGGTCTTGCGATTCCTTTGCTCGGTTAAGGTAAAGCATGCCGCGGTTCTGATAAACGAAGGGCGCAAAATTTCCTTTGACCTTGATCGCCTTGTCATACAGCGCCAGGGCTTCGTCATAATTCTTGTTCATTTCCGCCCGACCTGCCTTCATCGCTAATTGTCGATCTTCCGTAATGACAGCAGGCTCGCGCGGGTATTGCTTGCCCGCCGCATCAGCCTTTTCGCCTTTTACGCGCGTATTCAGCTCGATGTGGATTTGAACCGGCCAATCGGGTTGAGGAGGAGCGCGTAAATGCAAATCGCTGAGCTTGCTTGCGACACAGGCCGCCACTGTCGAATCAGGTGGCTGTAAAACTTGTGCTACGTGGCCGTCGCCGGCGAAAACAAAAACCAGATCGAAGATTAGTGGCTTGGAATCTTTCGCGCACTGGCCGACAGTATCCCCCAGCCGGTTCGACAAGATCGCGTCGACGTCAAAATCGTAAAGCTTTCCTTCTTCCGTTTCGCTCAGGCGTTCTGCTTCAGTCACGGCATCTGCTAGCGATGCAAAACGGCTGGGGGTGGCAGCCATCGGCGGCACTGATGCGGCTGAAGTAGATATTTGGTCGGATTTCGGTTCGAGATAGGCCAAAGTTTTGAGCACTTTCTCCAGCGCGGGCGCGTCTTTGGAATAGCTCGTCTTATCGCGGGATGAAAGCACGATGTAAGCGACCGCATGAGGCAGTTGGACGTAGCCCACACGTTCCCACTGCGAATAAGTCTTTGTCGCAGGGTATTCATTAATAAAGTAATCGCGGCCGTCCTGAGTTTTGCCAGACGCGATCTTCTCCTTCGGGCTGCCGTGTTTTGCCTTCATGCCTTTGATCGCCCATGCTACGAATTCGTTTACATCCTCAAATTCGGTGCTGGCTATCTTCGCGTACATGATCGTTTTCGCGTCAGCCCATGATGAGCCTTTCGGGTACAGCACGCACGGCAACCCCTGTTCAACTCCTGACTTGTTATCCAGCACCCAGCCATCAGGGGCAGCGATGTCGAAAGCGGCTGTGGGTCCATACACAATCCCGCCGCGAAAGCTTTCTTGAGCGAGTATGGACGGAGAGAGTACACTGATCACGAGCGACACAAGAATGCACATTTTTGTTTTCATTTCAGTCGATGGTTTGTGTCGTTTGATCATTACGTCCTCCTTCGAGACGCTCATCGCGCCTCTGTTTCACTAGTGAGCAACGCTTTAATCTTCTCTATGTCGGGATGAGTGATGCCGGCGTCTTGGAGCTCTTTGAAATCCTCCAGGACAGGTTGCCTGAAGGTTCGCTCGTCGTCGCGGAGCTTGGCATTTTTGTTTTCCAAATAGATAGCTTTCGCTCTGTCGAATTGATTATCGAAGAGATAAGCGTGGGCGAGAGTGACCTTGATCATCGTCGCGTTACGCGGAGACAGTTCCAAAGCCTTGAGAGACGCTGCTATGGCCTCACCGGGGTTTCGATCAAACAGATAATACCAGGCGAGGGATAAGTAGTAATCCCAACCTTTTGAGGTCAACCCAATAGCGCTCTGTACATCTTCCGCCGGGCTAGATTGTTTCTCTTCGGCAGCAGATTGGCCGCGGGTGCGATAAGCATCAGCACCGCGCTTTCGTCCCGATACTTCCTTGGATGTAAACTTTGCCTGTTTGACGTCCCAGGTCGCCTCAACGTGCCCGCGCCAGGTATCAGGACTCAAGCCTAGGTCATTCGGACTAGTGTTCACGTTAGCATCAATGACGACGCGGCTGGTACCGTCGAGCTGGAAGGTTGGATCCTCAAAAACAGCTTTGCGATAGTTAGGCGGCAACAGATCATGCGCTTTGCGCAGAACGTTCGTCATCCGACTCGGCTTGCCATTATGAAATTCGACCAGGAAAACGTCGTGCGGCCCCCACTTCCCGTCGAGCGTGATGAGCGCGACCGAACTCTCCTCCGACCATTCCGCACTGATGCCGCCATGGCTTTGGTGTTGAAAGTAGGGTTCCTCTGCTTGCAGCGCGCCGAGAATACTGAACGGCTGCAATGTAACCAGGTGATCCTTCGCCTTATCAGCCGACTGGTAATAATCGTTCGTCGGGTAAATCACAGCGAACTTTTTGTTCGGCGAGATCGTGCTACGAGCGATGAGATAATTCCTCGCGTATTTTTCCGGCAGACTAGCCGAGGAATCAGTTTCGGATTCGGCCTCCTCCTCCTCCGCTTCAGGTGGCGGCCGACCGGCTAAGAACACGCTCTGGGCACCATCGGCAGCGAATTTCGAAATGGCTCCGCTAAAGCTTTCCGTGACGAACAAGTTGCCCGAGCCATCAAAGGCAAAGCCGCGGGGCGATGTTGTTACTTTAGCGAAATCACTTTTAGCACCCGCAGGCGTAACTTTGAATATCGTGTTTCCAGTGTCACCGACATAGACGTTACCTGCTTTATCAACAGCCAGTGCATAGGTCGTTATACCTGTAGCGAAGTCGCTCCTAGCTCCGCCAGGTTCGTATTTAAAGATACTGTGCTTCAGTGGAACTCCGGCAAAAAGATTGCCCGCCTGGTCACAAGCCAGGATTTTAGCTGCGATCTCCGTCGTGGCGAAGGTGCTCTTCTCTCCCTTTGGAACGAGTTTATAGATCGAGCCGGTGTCCCAATCGGAGACGAAGAGGTTGCCTGACGGGTCGATTGCCAGGCTGTAAGGAAGGCCCACGCCGGTGGCAAACGTGCTTCGGGTTCCGTCCGGACTGAATTTTAGAATTGTGCCGCCGACGTGGTACTCGCCGCTAGGGCTCAACACGAAGAGATTGTCCGCCGCGTCACACGCAAGCCCATTGCCTTCGGACAAGCGAACCCCGGTAACAAAAACGCTTCTCGTGCCATCGGGAGTAAGTTTAAAGATTGTTTGAGCCGCGTGATCCGCAACAAACAGATTACCGGAGTGGTCAAAAGCCAGAGCTGTCGGGTTGTTCAAATCTACTTCTGCCGCGCCGTAGCTGAAAGCCAACAGCGTTGCCAGGCACGTCACTCTAAGCACAATTCGAACTCGCATACGGTTAGTTGAAGACATCAATTGCAAGAATAGTAACGACCTGCCTAAGACTCGAGCTGGTTGTTGAATGACCTAATGTGGACTGGTGGAATTACCATCTCATTGTTTGGCCTTAATCCGCGTCATTCATTGATGTTGTCGAGACCGACAAATCTCCAGCCGGCTTTGGTTGATTCAAAAAGGAAGCAAATCGGTGCGTTTTCCCAGTCGTTTGGAGTGTCCTTGAAAGGGCAATAGATCTTATAGTGCCCCGCGGATTCTTTTCCCGGTTTGGCGCTTCCAAAACATTGCGCGGCATTGGCTTCGCCTTTGAAAATTGCGTCATAACGGCGCAAGAACTCCTGCTTGTTCTTTACGGCTCTTACCATATACGGCATCGACAGTGGGAATTTCGTCATCTCTGCGACTGCTGCTTGATCGCCAGCGGCGACCGCGGATTTAAATTTCTGCCAGAATGCCGAAAAATCGGCCTCCGGAAACGCATTTGAAAATGACAACAAGATCAAAATGCCGGCTAACCAAATCTGCGCGCGGATCGCGCGAATAGAGACGAATAAATTTAAGTTCGATGTTTTCACTGTTCGTTTAATCACGGTGTTCTTTTCGTTAGGATTTTCTGCGCATTTAAAAAAACGCAACTCATCGCCAGGTGACGACTGCGACGAAACTACAGAGGAATTTCATTCTCCTTTTTCTATCTTTTCGATTTCCTTCTCTGACATTTGATGTGTTTTAACGATCTTCCAGTTGCCAGCGTCGTCGAACTTGAGAGTAAAAAGAAAGTCCCCGCCGAAACCGTCCTCCGTCTCGCGATCCATCTCCGCGAGCGAAGCGTGAACGACCAGCCTGCTTGCGTCCGTCCAGCGGTCCGGTTCAACCTTGTCCCAAAGCAATCGGAGCGCGCCGCCTTTTCTCGACCTGCCTTTCCGCTTCAGTTGCGCGGCCTCTTCCGCATGGACTTTTTTCTCGATTTCATCTTCGTCTCCGGGTGTTTTCAGCGCGGTCCACTTACCGCCGACCAATTGGTAAAGCGCAGTTTGATGGGTGCGTCCCTGACCCCAGTAAAACGCGAATCGTTTTGAATCGGGCGCCCACAATAGCGTCGGATTCCCACAGGTGCTCATGTCGCACGCAAGTTCTCC
>JBKPLX010000160.1:0-7412 GCA_046731855.1 Verrucomicrobiota bacterium
GTTCGCGACCCTCGATGTATTCCTCCGCGATCGCGTCGCTGTTATATTTTTCGTGAATAAAATTTACACGCTCGCGGAACTGTTCATCGGTGCCGACGAACGACGCCTGTGAAATTCCATAGGATGCTTCTTCCTTCACTGGCTTTACCAAAATTGGAAACTGGAGGTGTTTCGGTCGTGCAATCCGTTGGCCGCGCGGGATGACGACGAAATGAGGAACATGAATACCGTGATAATGCAGGATTTTTTTCGAAATGCCTTTGTGCTTGCAAAGGGTAAGACCGGTCGAGCCGCATCCAGTGAAGGCCAGGCCTTGCATCTCGAAAAACGAAACGATGTTCTGGTCGAACCCCGGATTGTTCCTGAATTGTTCGACGAGGTTGAAAAGAATGTCGGGAGCGAAGGTCTCCAGTTTCTGCCGCACAAGATCGACGTCGTCGTAAATAGCGAGGTGTTCGGCCGTGTGACCGACCTCACCGAGCGCGGCCATGACGTCCGCCTCCGTTTTCCAGTCTTTTGTCTTCAGTTCCTTCGTGAAATCCTGATCGACGGTTGTCGGACTTGTGCCGTCGAAAAGAACGAGGACTTTGAGCTTCTTTTTCACGCTATTTCGTGCGTTTGAATTTGCCGGTGAAAAGATAATTCATTACCAGCGTCGTGATAAACGCGGAGACGCGAAAATCCTGTTGTGGATCGTCATTGAGCACGCGAAGCCCAAGCTGGTCACAGCGACGGGTGAGCCGGGCAAGAAGCTGGTTCACCCGGAACTTTTTCTCGTTTGTCCATTGGCACACGGCATTCAATAATCGCCGCCGACGCCGTTGCAGATACACGCTCGCTTTGATTCCGGCCGGCGCACCGAACAGCTGCCGTAAATCGGCGTCGTAGAAGTCCGGATACGTATCTTCGTAGAGCTTTCGTTTGCGCGCGTAATAGGTCTTGATCTTGACGTTCAAGCAATCGTAATCAGCGACGCGATACTCGGGCATATGAACTGGTGGCTTGCCTGCTAACGAGCGCATTAGCTCATCGACGTATTCCAGTTTTTGCAGAGCCCTCCAGCGCGCGTAGCGCTTGCGCCAGTCGAGGCCGGGCGTAAGCCAGATCGCGAAGGTCTCCGCGAAATCTTCGTCGGGATGACTCTGAGCGTACCAGTCTTCGAGATGCATAACATAGCTGCGGCTGAAAGGTCGCGGCCGGTAACTGTCTGGCGTTTCCTCGCGCGAGGTTTGCCCAAAAAGCTCCTGCCATTTCTTCTTCCGAGTAAGTCGGTAAGCATACATGTAAGCGTGCCCTGCTTCATGTCGCATCAATTTCATGAACCAGTCGGGCGTCCCTCCCTCGACCTCGAGCATCATCGTGCGCTCCAGCGCTCGCAACCGATCGTGCACTAGAAAAAACGGAATGAAAATGGCCGGGATGCCGATCGGCACAAACCATTCATCTCCGACGTGACACGGCGGATGAAACACAAGCCCGCGCGCCGACAATTCGTCGTAGAGCTGCCGGATGAGCGGCTCGAGTGCGGTCCGTTCAATCCGCAGACCGAGCGTGGAGATCCGGCGCTCGAGAAGTTCCTTATCGCTCAGCAATGCCCAATCGGCAGCTTCCATCTCGCGCATGGTATCACTGGGAGACGCCCTGTCACGCGTTGCCAGGTTCTGAGTTCAATATTGGACGTTGAGCGTTGAGCGCTTGAGATCGGATCGCAAAAACGTGAGGGTCCGAATGAAAAAATCTGAAGCAAAACAGAATCCCGGCCATTAGGATCGTTACCCAGTGCAACAAGTTGCGTCCGCCACCTTTCAGATCCGTCGCGCCACAGCGCAGGATGCCCACGTCATCGCGTGGCATCGAGCGAGAATGTTTCAAGACATGGGAGACGCCTCGGGTGACGCCTTTGAAATTTTACGCACACAGGCACGGATACGACTGGAACAATGGATCGATACCGGCAACTATATCGGCTGGCTTGCAACCCCGGCCGACAAACCAGAAATGATCGTGGCTGGCGCTGGCGTCCAGTTGCAACCGATCCTGCCGCGCCCAATCGATGTATCGACTATCGGCGAAGGCCGACAAGGAACGATTGTGAACGTCTTTACCGAACCGCAATGGCGACAGCGCGGCATCGCAGGGCAGCTTATCGAAGAGATTATCATCTGGTCCAAGAACGAGCAGATTGATCGGCTCGTTCTTCACGCTTCGGACGAAGGTCGGTCGATTTACGAGAGGTTAGGATTCGTCGCGAGTAACGAAATGCGTTTCGTGGGCGATTCATAATCTCGCTGTGGCGCGGATCTCGACATGACCGGCGGCGTAGTTGACTTGGGTTCACCCTAGTTGCCTCGTTGACAACTTGCCTAACTCGTCTATAGAGGGGGCCGGCTCGGCACATCGAGTCGTTTGTCAGAAGTCCCGCGTCCCTAGGGTCAACGCGTCGGGGGCTGTTCCGAATCCGAAGGTGAAGCTGCACGCCCCCACATTTCGGCATCGAGAATAGCTTGCTCCACCCGAGGCTCGACACCACCGGAGCAACCCTGGAACACCATGAAGCTATTTTATACAGTCATATTTTTCTCATCGTTGGCATCGGCCGCTTTCGCGCGCGAAGAGTCGGTCCTTGCACGCGTTACCGCTTACTGGGCAGGCGAAGGCGATAAATACGCGAGTACCGGCCAACGATTACGCTCCGGACATTGCGCCGTCGATCCAAAGCGAATTCCGTACGGCAGCAAAGTCGTCTTTCCGGATCGCGCCTGCACGGCAGTGGACACCGGGCCGGCGGTCGTTAGTCGCAAAGCGGCCCGTCTATGTGGACAAACTGCGAACCAGCTCAAGGCTATCGTAGTCGACCGATTTTTTGAAACAAAGCGAGAGGCGATATCGTGGATGAACGCACATCCACACTTTATGACGCTTCAAATTGTTCGGCCCGGATCTGACGTAGAACCATCCCAGTTATAATTAATTCGAAATAAGAGATCGGATCGTTTCCCCCAAGGGAAAGTTTTGCGCACGTAACAATTCGGTCGGTCGACGTTTTCCGCCTGAGCCGGCCAAAAATTAAAGCTTGGCGTAAACGCCCAGCAAAGGACGGCGCGATGGCGTTTTCGACCGGAAATCGCTAACAAAACCGTCCCGCGTGCGGAGCTCAACATGGCCGACGCTGCGCGCGGTACCATACACTAGCACTGACCCGACCGGCGCGGAGAACGGATCTGACACAGCAAGTCTCTTGAATCCATAATTACTGACGAGCTCTGTTGCAGCGTCCCTGGCCAGCTCGGTTTTCGGGCGGGAATCGATAACACCGGAGGCAAGAAGTGCATCCTTTACGTAATGCCAGCATCTCGAGCGCGAATGCGCATGGGCGCGTTCCTGGGCGATAGTGGCAGCTTGCATCAATCTGCCGTCGATGTGCCGATCGATCTTGCCATACGGGTAAACGATCTGATTGGGATAATACTGCGTGATGACCGGAACGGATTCCTTTTTGCCCCCCGGGGTTTTGAAGCTAAATCGCGAATAGGGTTGTGTTGAATGGTTTACGGATTGTTGGCCCATCGGTCGGACTGGTTCTATCGTAAAAATTCGCCCCGACTCTTTGGCGATTGCTTGCGACGGCTTTTGCGTCATCGCTTGCGTCGGCTCCTTGGCGATTGCTTGCGCTGGCTCTTGCTTGACCAGTTGTGTCGGCTTCCTTGGGGTTGCGGGCGCTCGCTTTTTGGTGACCGCTTTTATCGGCTTATCCGGGGTGCTCGGCGCCGACTTCTGCGTGATCACTTGAACCATGTCGTCCGCGTTCTTTTGATCGTGGCTCCCAAGATCCAACGACGCAGGAGCCAACGCCTGCGCGCGAACAGCGGCGCTGGAAATGACAAAAAGCGATGCAGTTGCGAATGCCCAGAGGGCAGGTCGTTTCCCCACGAAGGCGAGGTTATGCCGGGAATCGAGACGCTAGGCAAGCTTTTTTTTCTTATTTTTTCGACAGAGCCCCGGGCCAAAACCTCACCTGTCCGGAAATAGGATCCGTTGTGTCTCCGCACCTCGCACGCGGGCGACTCCCGAGGATCAATCGTAAGGAACATCCTCCGGCCCATACTGAGGCGGAGGAGCAAATATTTGATCGCGTTGGATGACAGTTCGGCGATGTCTGCGCGGGGCGAATTCATTTTCCCCCGAGTCGGGCGCGACGATTCTGGTGCGGCCCGAAGGCAAACGATAAATCAGCCTTCCATCGGACGTAATTCCGACCATCCGAACCCGCATCGAACCCTGGCGAGCAGAGGATATCGAACCAGCACGTTTCTTTTTACTTCGCGAGTTCGACTGGCCCGTTGTGGCCGAATGCGCAGCTTCGGAAACTTTCGGGGATGCCGTAGCGGCCTCGCTCCCGGCCGAGGTTTCCGGAACCGCGCCCTGAGAAGCGACCGGCGAAGCGGCCGCAACAGCCTCCGGCGCCGTAGCGCCCTCCGGTTGCCCGTTCGATATTTGGGCCTCCTGGAGATCCGCCGCTGGAGTCTGAGAGGAATTCGGAACAGCCGCACCGTTCGTTGCTGGTTGATTCGCTAGCGCTAGCGCCTCATTTGCGGCTTGTGACAGCACTGTAGCGGGAGCAACAACTGGCGTTGAAGCATTTTGGACTGCTGCAGGGGTTGGTGAAGATTCGGGCACGCCAACCAGAACGCCGATTGACTTTGCCTCGCGAGGCCGGTGCAAGATTCCGCCAATTGACTCCGGAAACAGGACCGCGGCAACCACGGCGGCAGCCACGATGAGCGCGCCAAACGCCAATGCCGTTCGCAGCAAACGCCGGGGTCGCGGCTGGGTTGGCCGCGGAATTGTTGTCCTGAACGGAATCCCATAACGGTCGGCTAGCGCCAGCCGGCGTTCAATCTTCAGCAGGCAACTCCGAATCATCTCTCCAAGCACCACAAGGTCTTTTGGACGTTTATCAGGATTGGGATGCAGTATCTGAGCGAGCAAATTCCGCAACGGTTTTGGAAATCCGGAAAACTTCACCGGATGTCGCGCCGCTTCAGCCGAAAGCGCAGCGCCAGTGAGAAGAAAATACATTATTCCGCCGAGCGAATAAATCTCCGAATCCAAATCCGGTGTCCGATGCCCTGGCTTCGGTTGGCCAGATTCAGCGCTCGCAGATTCCGCTGCGGAGGTTGCTTGTTGAGACGCTACTTCCTTTGGTTCCAGTTTGGTCGGCCCACTAGGAAGTGGGTAATCGGTCGTCGCCGCGCTTTCAGCATCACTCGTCAGTCCGGCCAATCCGAAGTTCGTCAATTTCACTAGTGGCCAGCCGCCTTCGGGAGTCTGTCCCGGCACCACAAAAATATACGCGGGCTCAACGGGCGGATATGGAAGCTTATGAAAGCCGGCCGACGAGAGCACACTCACGATTTGTTCTGCCACGCGCAACGTGGCGTCAGCCGGCATCGGTCCGTGTTGGGCAATCCACGCAGCAAGCGTTTCGCCTGGCAGTCGCTCCGAGACATAAACATAATTTCCGCCTTCGCGTCCAAAATCAAAAACCTTGGCAATATTGACGTGCCTGAGCCTCTGAACAGCGCGCGCCTGTTCTTCGAATTGATCCCGGAGCGCGGGGTTTACGCTGTCTGTTGGAACAAGTGTCAGCGCAACTGCCTCGCCGGATCTCTCGTCGACGGCTTCGTACGCAATCACGGCGCCATCGCGGCCGAGTTCATTCGGTTCGCCATCAGAGCCAAGACAGACGCGATAATGCTGAAGAAAAATAGTGCGCTCCATAACCGTTCGATTGTCGAAGCGAGAGTATCACACTCGCCCCACCGGCCCATGATTCAACCTCGATTTTGCCATTGAGTTGCTCCGTCGGGGAACAATCACACGTAAATTTTGGACATTGCGCTTGAATCGAAAATCGCCAATCTAAAATCGCGACTCCGTTTACCCCGTGGTGTAACGGTAACACAGCGCCCTTTGGAGGCGTTATTCTTGGTTCGAATCCAAGCGGGGTAGCCATGTAAATCCCGAAAATCTCGAAGACCTTGGGCCCGCTTTGGTTGGCTGGGTCGACATTCGCAAATAGTCTAAACCAGAGTATATTTCTTGTTCGCCTTTATGAAGGAATTGAACATAGAAAAACTACACATCGCCGTCGGCGATCAGGAGATCGTTCGTGGCCTGACTCTTCGCGTCCCACGGGGTGAAGTGCATGCGCTGATGGGGCCAAATGGCTCGGGTAAAAGCACACTGGCCAAGGTTCTGGCCGGTCACCCTGATTACCACGTTACCGCCGGCAAAATACTAATGGATGGTGAAGACCTTCTGGGACTTGAACCAGACGAACGCGCGCGGCGCGGCCTTTTCCTGGCTTTCCAGTATCCGAGCGAAATTCCTGGTGTGACTATCGCCAATTTTCTTCGCGCGGCATTGCAATCGCGCCTCCCGGAAGGTGAAGAGCTCGAGGCAACCGACTACTACGCGAGGCTTTATGAAAAGATGGAGTTGCTTGGGATGGACCGCTCGTTCACGTCGCGCGCGGTTAACGAGGGTTTTTCCGGCGGCGAAAAGAAGCGCACCGAGATTCTACAAATGGCAGTGCTCGAACCCAAGTATGCGGTTCTCGACGAGACCGATAGCGGCCTGGACATCGACGCGCTGAAGACCGTGGCGCACGGGGTAAACTCATTGCGCGGACCCGATCTTGGTATACTGTTAATTACGCACTACCAGCGCCTCCTGAACTACATCATCCCCGATTACGTCCATGTGATGGTAGCAGGGCGAATCGTGAGAAGCGGGCGCAAAGAGCTCGCTCTCGAACTCGAAGAGAGGGGCTACGATTGGGCGCGCGACGGAGCGACTGAACCAGCGTATAGGTAAATAAGGTGAATTCACAATGAAAACAGAGACTTCTGCAGTCGATATTAATCGCAACATCGGCGACTTCTCGTATCCCGAAGCTCACGTGCGCGATGCGGGTGTGGGACTGAGCGAGCGAACCGTTCACTACATCGCGGACGTAAAAGACGATCCGGACTGGGTGCGCGAGTATCGCTTGCGCGGATTGAAAACATTTCTGGAAAAACCGCTCCCCACGCACTGGGCAAGCAAGGACCTTGAGGCCATCGACTTTAACAAAATTCGTTACTATCTGTCTCCGGGGACGGAACCAAAACGCAGTTGGGAGGAAGTGCCGGACGATATTAAACGCACATTCGAGCGTCTCGGCATTCCCGAGCAAGAACGAAAATTCCTGGCAGGTGTGGAAGCGCAGTTCGACAGCGAAGCAGTCTATTCAAATATTAAGAAAGCCGTTGGCGAACAGGGCGTCATTTTTGTTGGATCAAGGGAAGGCCTCAAAAATTATCCGGAAATTTTCCGGAAATGGTTCGGCAAAGTCATCCCGATAGCCG
>JBKPLX010000161.1:0-6715 GCA_046731855.1 Verrucomicrobiota bacterium
TACTCGTACCGTTAATCGAAGAAGGTCTGCTCAACGACGAAGTGACGGACCGGATGATTATGCGTTATCTCGAGCCCATGCTTGCTGACGGGATCGACACACTGGTGCTTGGTTGTACGCATTATCCCCTACTGAAAAACGCGATCGCTCGAGCGCTCAAGCGCCAAATCATGCTCGTCGATTCCGCGCAAAATTGTGCGCACGCGGTGGAAGAAACATTAGATCAACAATCACTTCGCGCGGCGCCGCCAAACCGCGGTGAGCTGCACGTGGCTCTGACTGACGCCGCTGATAATTTTCTCAACGTCGCCCGCGACGCGCTGCAGTTGAGTTTCGACGAGATCGAGCTGCAACCTTTGCCCTAGGTTTTGGCAGGCTCCCTGCCACACGATCGTAGGAGTGGTCGATCATCTTTCGCAGCTCGGGATCGGGAATGTCGCTTTCAATCTCCACGGTGTTCCAGTGTTTCTTGTTCATGTGATAACCGGGCGTGACTTGATGATAACGATCACGCAGCTCTAGCGCCAAATCAGGGTCGCATTTCAGGTTCACGGTGGTCGGCACTTCGTCGAGAGTCGCTAATGCGAACATTTTACCGCCGACTTTGAACACGAGAACATCGGGCCCAAATGGCGTGCTCTCAGTTGCGCAAGGTTTGGTTAGACAGTATTCGCGGAACTGCGCGAGATCCATTAGGAGCCTGTTAAAATACCCGGCCATGCCGAGCGAGAGTGGCTTGGGGTGGATGGCAAGGCGTGAGCGACGAACATGTCCGCAGCGACCTGTGAGGAACGAGCAACGCAGCCAGACAGCCCAAGCCACGCTCGCCCTCCGGGTTGCGCCGCTTTTACGGCTTTCCGGCGTTGCTCGTCGATTACAGACCGCTGCCGGTATGCGCACTCCTCGCGCCGTGGCAAGTCGAAAAATCGACAGCAACGCGGCATGGCTGGGTATTTTAACAGGCTCCTCAGGCTCCTAACGAAAACGAATCAGATACTTAAGCATCCCGCGGTAATCGCCGCCGACGCCGACATCGCCAACAAGTACAAACTGATCACTTACCTTGAATCTGGCGCTAACCTGCTGACGACCGGTTCGAGGATCGACAGCGCCCACGTCTAAATCGAGACGATTAAAAAATTCGTTGCTCTGGGTCGGCTCGCCCTTTTTGAAAACTTTCCGGTAAAGCTGTTGGACCAGTAACATGGCGGCCCGGCCCGCCAGGACATTGCCGCGACCCGACAGCTCTTGCCTGGTAGCGCCAGTGGCGATCAAAGAAATAATTTCTTCCTGCGGCAGGGGCGGTTCGCTGGTGAAAATAGCCTCCGGCGCAAGCATAGTGCCGTAAACGTAAACGCGCACGGTATAATCGCGGATCACCGACGTGCCGCGTAGTTCCAGCCTTGGGTTCATTGAATCGCTCGGATCGAAATAAAGAAAGCCCTGCGAAACCTCCAGCCGGCTGAATGGCAGCGTTGCTTCTACATTTTCCAGACGCACCATTCCCTGCAATTCTGGATGCAGACCTGTTCCCGTAAGCTTTATGTCAGCGATCGCACCGCCGGTCGCCAGATTCCCGCGAATCAGCACAGGATCTTTTGTTTTAATTGCGACATCGAATTTCCAATCACGGAGTGGCGGATCCGGAAGAGAAATTTGCGGCCGCTCTGAAGGCGGCTCGGGAGCCGGTCTGCCAGGCAGGCCGATAGGAATGAGGTCGATGTTCTTTAGAATATGACTGTTTGTCATTGCGACATTGCCGTTGACTGTTGCGGTCGCGAACGGCCCCTTCACCGTGACGTCGGCGTCTGCGCGAGCGGTCAAAGTATCGTTTCGCGCAACCAACACGCTGTTGGCTTTCAATTGTAAATCCAGAGTCGGTTCGGTGAGCTTTGCAAAAGTGACGCGGCCACTCATGGTAAAAGGGCCGCCAGCCAGATCGCCACCAAATCGTTCCAGGCTAAGAGCGTTCTGTGCGAAGGTTAAACGCGCACTAAAATTCGTTAACGCCGGAAGCGTTGCGTTCGTAAAACGCGCAACATTCACCGTCATGTCGCCTGCCCCGCTAAAGACCGGTTTGCCGAACGTTCCACTTACATCAACATCCAATCCAAGGTTGCCATCAAGTTGCTCGAGTGCCGGAACAAATTGCCGAACGAAATTTACAGAACTGCGGGGAAGACGCGCCTTTGCAGTGATGGGTGTGTCGTCTGGCAATTTCCGGGCGCGCGCAATCTTTGGAATATCAAAAGGCATATCCGCGTTGAGTTCGAGAGGCTGGATTCGCGCCTGCTGTAATTTGCCCAGTACTGTCAGGCGATCGTGCACGGCCTGAGCGTTCAACTCAAATGCCGCGGGTTCCATTTTCGGCCAGCGATCGTTTCGCAAATCCCTCATTTGCAAATTGAGGCTGGCATTCAAGTCTCCAATTGTTCCTTCCGCGTCCAGCCTCGCGTTTAGCGTGCCGGATGTTCCAGCTTTGATCCCGAGATCGCTGAACAATTTTTTTAGATCCAGGTTTTCCGACTGAATTGTAGCGAAGACTTTGCCGGACGACGGAATCGTGGCGGCATTCGTTCCAAGATTTCTCCACACTAGTGGAAAAGAAACATATCCCGACGCGAACCTCGCCGGCCCCTGATCGAGTTGAATCCTGGTTATCTCGAGCGTCTCGCCTTTTGCCTGGGCGACTGCCTGAAAATCCGTGTTACCGCTGGCGAAAAAGATGATGGGAACGTCAAGGCCTTCGGGTGAATAGGACGCATCGATATTCGCCCGGAGCGCTTGCGTACTTCCGTAGCGTCCCTTCTCAAGAACGAATTTCAGACTCCCTGAACTCTTGGAGATTTCCGCGTCACCGTTTCCTTCCCAATCAAGAGTAACTGAGCCTGCCAATTCGCTCTGATTACCAAAAGTGCGAAGCAATGGTTGAAGCGTCGATAAGTTCGTTACGCTCGCCGAAACTTTGCCATTGTAACGATAAGGCCGTCGCAAATTCAGTTTTCCGGTCGCATTAAGAAAATTCGAATCGTTTAGACTCGCCCTGCAATCGTTTAGATACACTACGTTATTTGAGATTGAACATTGCGTGTTCAGTTGCCGAAAAACCAAGTCCCTCATTTTTAAGTTTGACCCGGAAATCGAGATCTGGCCGTTGGCTGTCTCCTGTTTCCATTCAATTTGCGCGTTCATTTGCAACGGACCGCTCAACTTGTTGTGAGACTCCGCGACCCAGAAGTCGCCAAGTTCCGGCGCGTTGAGCGAAACATCCAACTCCGCAGGTTGCGAAGCAGCTTTGCCAACCTCCGCCGGTAGCTTATAGCGCCCGCGAACACTTAGTTCGTTTTGATTTCGCCGCAGACTAAACCGGTCGAGCCCAAGAATGTCATCGCTTCCATTTAGAGATCCTTGCGCCGAATCAATGATGTGATCCCGATAACGTATACCGGCCAAATCAAACTCCATTGCAGTGCGAAGATCTGCAAACCACGGTCTTTTAGCATCGCCGCGTGCCACGCTCTTGGACGCGCGCAGCGTGGAGGTCAGTTTCTCAATTGTTCCATCGGGAAACCCGATTTTCTCTGCAGTCGCGCCGAGGGTTGCTTCTATTTTCGCATTAACGATGTCGATCTTGCCGGTGAACTGAGCCGAACCGGTTAATTGGACGAGTGTTCCTGTCGTTAGTCGTTGAAGATCAGGCGCAGTCCCGGCAATTTCCAGAGTCGCCGGAGTTCGGCCAAAATCTTCGATAACCGAAGGCAACTCCATGGTTCCGCGAAGATGAAGCTCGTTCTTGTCCTGGACGATGTCCGCTGACCGCAAAATCGCTCTGCCCTGTTCTGCCGACACTTCGAAAACACCGGTATCCAAATGAATTTCGGGGCGATCCACATTGCTAATCTGCAGCGACCCCGATCCACTCCACGTACGCGGAACATCAATTGTCCCCGTTCCATCAACAACGAGTCTCTCGATTCTCCCGGAAAGAAGTTCCTCCGGTAAAAACAAGAATTTGTTCAACGATTCAGACGCAATTTTTTGCGCAGCTACGTTTATTTTTGCGTTCAACGAAGTCCCTGTTTCGGTTAACGCAGCCGACGCGGATAATTGGCCGCCGCCAATCGCGCAATCGAGTTTGAATCCCAGCGTCTTGTCGTCGATGCGCGATGCATCAATGTTTAAGAGACGAATCTTTTCCTCCTCGCTCAGAACCAGATCACGCAGAACAAAGTTCTTGCCTGCGTAAGACGCTTGTCCGGAAATTCTGGACCAACTCTCGCCGGATGGAAGCTGCAACCTTTGGATGCGCACGTCGCCCGTACTGCGCGGATTCAAATCAAGATCGACGTGTTCGAAGACGAAATCGTTAGGCTTATTTCGGATAACCAGGGTTACGTCTGTCAGTCGAATCCGCTCCGGAAATACCGAAGGCAGTGTCAGCTTTTGTTTCGGATGCGGTTTGCGTGGCGGCGCTCTGGCCGGATTCAACACAACCTGCGCAGAACGCAGTTCCACATTATCCAAAAAATGAGAGAGCCCATGTCGCGCCAATCCGAACAAACTGTAATCAACATATAGCTGGTCGATATCGGTCGATTCGATGGCTGATGCCCCCGTGGGAAAGGCACGAAAGTTTCGTACAGTCAGATGACTAAAAGGATTGCCTTCGAGCCGGAAATCGATCTTTAGATTTTCTCGCGCAGCGTACCGCAATACGATCTGCCGACCAATTGCCAGCAGAATTGGACGATGAAAAACGATCAGCAGCGCCGCGCACACTGCGAGGCCGATCACCACACGATGCCAAATCCGACCGGGGCGCCGCACCTCTTTTTGATCGTTTTCGGCCACCATAACGATTGTATTGCCGCCTTCTGACAGAGCAAATATCAGATTTCGCGCCGACCTCCGACTTCATCATTGCATGCAGAGACCTATGGCGTGACGCTTTCCAACGTTCCCGAATAATGAATCCGGACAAGCTTTTTGATTACCTCGAAGGCAGATTACCTGTGGCAGAACGCACCGCACTGGAGGAGCGATTGATGTCGGACAAGCAATTGCAACGCGAACTGGCGGTGGCGCGCCAGATCCATGCGGGAATGCGCGGCGATTCCCGCGAAGTTTTGTTGCCACCACGATCCGATGTGACAGAGCAAGGCCGCAAAATGGCGCTTCGCGTAGGGACGGCATTCATAGTTCTCATGGCTGTCAACGTCGGAATCGGTCTCTGGCTAATCGCCAGACATGAGACCAAGAACCCGAATCGGACGTTGCTTGAAAAGCAAATGCGAGAGCAGATCGCGAATTCTTTGGAGCATGCAGCAGCGACCTTCACACCTGCACCGCTGGGTGTAAATGAAATAATGGTTCCCGCGGCGACTGAGAAACTGGAGACTGTTGCTGACGAAGTGGTCGTCATCGCAACGCGATTCGGCGGTTCTGCTACAAAAGGTCTCGCGGACAATGGCAGGCTCAGTGTTCTTGTTGATCTTCCATCTAATCGCGAGTCGGAATTTCGCGCAGCGGTGTCATCAATGGTCGGGGAACCACCGGGGTCACCAACCCCTGGGAAAGCAGCGCAACCACCGGCATCGACGATCCCGGCTACAGCGGAGAAGAAGAGTTTTGTTGTCCAAATCGTCGAAGCAGCAACAAAACGCGATTGATTGGGAATGAGTGTCGTGAAGCAAACCTGATGATTGCCGTCACCTTTGCTTTGCCAGCGGAAAGCCAGGAATTCTTGCATTCGTTAGGCAATAAATCCCGATCTGATCGCAATGGCATTAGGACAATTCGCGGCGAGATCGACAATCGGACGATTGAAGTTCTTCATACCGGCGTCGGAGAAAAGGTTTGCCGCCAGCGTGTGGCGAAATTTCTACAAGATCAGGAATTTGCCTGTTTGATCAGCGCCGGTTTTGCCGGAGCGCTTAACGATCAACTGCAAGTTAGCGACATTCTTCTGGCAAAGAATTTTTCGACAGTCGACCTGGGTGAAACGCGGTCATTGCTCTCAGGTTTGCCGACTCGTGTAGCGAATCTTTTGACTGTACCGGTCTTGATCGATTCTCGTGAGGAGCGAAACGAACTTGCGCTCACATCCGGAGCGGCGGCAGTGGATATGGAAACAGAATTCATTGCTTGGGCCTGCGCAGCCCGCCGCCTACCGCTGCTTTCGCTCCGAATAATCAGCGATACGCCACGCGACTGTTTCCCGGCTCCAATGGATGTCCTTTTCGACATCAAACGCCAGCAAACTCGAATATTGAAGCTGGCGACGCACCTTCTTGCGCATCCAAGTCGTGTCCCACGTCTGGTTCGGTTCGCCCGAAGAATTGCACACGCGAGAAAGATACTGGCGAGCGCGCTGGTCGCCGTCATCCGAAATCTGTAGGCGGGGTCGTTGCCCCCTGGCAGCCGCGAATCCCCCGACCGCAGCTACCGCTGCGCCGGTTCGATGTGAACAAGCACGTCGGCAATGCGTGAGTCGTTTTGCTGGATGGCGTTTTTTACTCGGTGCGCGATCTCGTGGCCTTCGTGCACGGAAATTTTGCCATCCACTCCGACATGCATATCGACGTAAAAATCCAAACCCATCTTGCGAGCGCGGCATTTTTCAACTTCGATGACGCCCGGGACGGTCATGGCAACCGAGGAAATGGCGTTAACGATTGTTCGCGGCGCGGTGTCCATGATTTCGTAAAACGCGGGG
>JBKPLX010000162.1:0-46470 GCA_046731855.1 Verrucomicrobiota bacterium
CTGCAAAAAAGAAAGCGGCGGCGCCTGCAGCAACGAAACCTTCTATTCCGGTCGTGCCGCCCGCCTCAAACGAGCCGGCGCCAACTCGCGCTTCGTCATAGGCGGGGATCATCAATTCTCGCGGAATCACCTTGGGAAAGCCCCTGCTTTCAAGATTTGTTTTGACGTCCAACAAATAAAACGGCAAAAGCGCAATCAAACAGAGGAATGAGGAAGATGAAAAAGACACTTCTGTTCACGAATATCTTTGTCGTGGTCTTATCGCTGGGCTTGCTCTGGGCATGCCAAAGTACTGCCGTCGGCCCCAGCGAGGCATCTCAAAAGGAAAACCTCCTTGTGCGAGCTGGATTCAGAGCGAAAACTGTGACCACGCCCAAACAGCAGCAAAGAGTGAGCGCGCTGCCACCCGGCCAGGTTTCGACCGTCACGTACAAGGGAAAATTGTATTACGTGTATCCGACTGCGACCAAGGACCGGATCTTGGTTGGCAATCAAACGCAGTACAATGTCTATAAACAGTCCGTTGTGGCGTATGGACTGACGACGAGTCCCTCTTTTGTGGATGTAACGCATGGCCCGCATCGCGTTCTCATTCAGCAATTCGACGGGTTCGGTCCCCTCGGGGAGTGACCGGGAAATTCAGTAGAAGTACGGATCGTCGGCAGTCTGCTGACCGTTTCGGAGAGCCAGCGTCATTTGCAATCGCTCCTCGAAAATTTACAATTCGAAATCGGGTTGCCAGGGTGGCGAAATTGGCAGACGCGCCAGACTTAGGATCTGGTGGAGAAATCCTTAGGGGTTCGAGTCCCCTCCCTGGCACTTAGCGCAAAAGCTACTGCTAACCCCTCAACGCCGAATTCAGATTGCGTGAACGTTGAGCGTTCCACGTTGAAATCGTGTGTCAAATGACAAGCCACTGCAGTTCGCGTGAATGCTTCTTGGTTTCCCATAAACGGATCCCACCGAGGAATGCATTCTCATTTCGCCCGCGTTCCGTTCCTTCCGGCAAGCGACCAAAGCGGTGCACGAGACCGCCGCCAAGGACGACATAATCAGCAATAAAGGATTTTCGTAACTGGGTGACCGCGTAAGCCACTTCTCGCTTCCATTTTTTTTCGCCCAACAGCCCCAGGCCTGGAATACCGAGGTAATTTTCGATGATGTGTCCGTGTCGATACGGCAGGTCGCCAAGCTCAAGCGGCATCAAAGTGTTGTCCCACACCAACGCAGATCCCAGTCCAGTGCCGAGCCCCAGAAAGAGCATGCGCCCGCCGCGGTAACTGCCAAGAGCCTGCAGAGCGGCATCGTTAACCACGCGCACCGGTATGCCCAGCGCTCTCGCAAAATTGAAACCAATCCATCCCTTGCCCAAGTGCTTCGGCTCTTTGGTGATTCGTCCGCTCAGAACCGGGGCGGGAAAACCGATGGCAGCCCGATCAAACTTCCAGCCGTGCCCGGTTTCCTTAAGTCTTGCGATTAATTGTTTCGGTTTGAGTCGCGGACCGGATGGAAATTCACGCTCGTCGCGAGCCGATCTCAGCAGTTTTACATGTGTGCCGCCGACATCGACAACCAGGACTTTTCTCTTCATGAACAACGGACCCGACGCGTTCGGGATTACTAGCGGTCGCGTCGCGCCATTCGCCCAAAACGCTGGAAGATGCTCTGCTGTTCTGGTTTTGCCCCGGTGCTGGCTGGCCAGCATTCCACTATTTCAAGGGCGACAAACCGGAAGAGCATCCGCCGTGCAGATTTCAAATCGAGCCGTAAATTTTTCGCAATTTGCTGCACCGACCGACTGCCGTTGAATTGCGACGCGAACTGCGCTTCATCTGGAGTCAGCTTCAGTTTTTGGACACGCTCGAAGCCGTCTTTTGTATAAGCCGGAATCGACGCCGGTTCGAAGTGGGCGGCCTCATCGAGATTCTCAACAAGTCGCAAGGTTTCCAGGGCCCAGTCGCGGACATTCGGCTCCCCAGGCACCTCCTCAGCGTTCGCTAAAAGCTCGGCATTCTTTTCAAACATGATCCATACTCGCGGCGCCGCCCAAAGTTGAGAGAAAAGCTTTTGCCCGTATTGCTGCACCAGTTCCAGCGCCGGCTCGCGACCTATTAAGTCCTGCCGCGCGAGAGCTAGAAAGAATGGTGTTCCGGTTTCTCTCTGTTGATCCCGCGCGTCGGCTGCGCTCCCCTCATCGATGTTAGCTAGAACGGCGGGCGTCTCCGGGCAATAAAGCTCTGGGTCACGGGTGGTGACAAAGACGACTTCGCCATCGCGCGCCAAAAGATCGATTGGCTCTTGATCCCAAAATGATCGCAGTAAGCCGGTTAGCTTCTCCTTTGAGATCGCCTGCAAGGCGCGGTTTAATGGAAAGAAGGTCGTGTGACCGCAGAAATAGACATCGGCTGTGCGCGGCTCCTTTGAAGGAGTGACATCGTCAGTCGGATCGTTGCTGGCAGGGTCGCCCCAATCGGTAGCTTGCGAAGCACTCCACCAATCATCGGACTGTTCAGCTTCGGAATGAGCAGCTGCGTCTTGCAGCGGTTCGTCCGCCTGCGGAACGTCTGAACCTTCTGTTTGCTCTTGCTCGTGCTCTTGCCCTTGTTCCTGCTCTTCGCTATTCGACGATTCGATTTCAGCTTCTATTGACTTGGGTTCACCGGATGATTTCCGCATATTGTTCCTCTCGCTGTAAGCAAATCCCATATGACGGCTTTATCAAGAACCCAATCATGGCAATGAGGACCTCTGGCGGTCTGTTGAGAACCGTCGCGAAAGCTCGCGCCGGCTGATTTTTCCCCGCTCGTTCGCCGGGATTGCGTCCACGATAAAAATCTGCTTCGGCACCTGCCAGGTGCTTAGTCCGCCACGGCAAAACTGCAGAAGGTCGGTTTCGCTTACATTGGGTGTTGCCACCACGCAGGCAGACACTTCTTCATTACGCAATGCTCCCGCGCCGGCGGGACGACCAAACACAACTGCTCGCCGCACGCCGCTGAATCGCAGCAGATGCGCCTCCACTTCTGCGGGATTCACCTTCTTGCCGGCGACGTTGATTACGTCCGAAGTCCTGCCGACGATTTTGAACCCGGAATCCTCTCGCGCCAGCAGATCGTCGGGAACGAAAATTCCATCGCCCAATTTTTCGTTATCCGGTTCCGGGAAATAGCCATCTCCAACAGCGGCACTGCGCACTCGAACTTGGGTCGCCGACCCATTTGTATCGGTCATTTCAAGATTTACGCCTTTCATCACCTCGCCAACGAACCCTTCGGCCCGGTTAGTCGCTTCGCGATCATAGCAAATCCCGCCGCATTCCGATGCTCCGTAAAACGAGTGGATTGGCAGATTAAATTTTTCTTGGAACTTCTTTGCGATTGCCATCGGAAGAGGCGCGCCCGCAGAAATACAGAGCCGAAGCTTTGACAACGCGGGAACGTGTTCCATTTCACAAAACGCCTGATAGAAAACAGGCATTCCCGGGAAAACAGTTGCGTTGCTGCGGACAAGATCGGCGAGAATGGCGCGTGGTGTTCTGTCACGACTGATCACCATCGGCACGCCGCGCGCGATCAGTGGCGTGAGGAGATTGCTGAAACCGTAAGAGTGCGAAATCGGGATAACTCCGAAATTCAGATCGTCGTCGGCGATTCCCACGGTCTCGCAAATCTGATTGCAATCGGCCAAAAGTTGCTCGCTGCGAAAGCGAATCGCGCGTGGTGTAGCTGTTGTGCCGGAGGTTAATTTTAACAGGGCCGGACGTCGTTCGCCCCAATTCGGTATAGTCTTGGCTGTCCTCAGGGGAATGATCTCCGGTGAGCCTCCGCCAGGGACAGCAGCCACTATAACGTTCACTCGGCAAATCTCCAAGGCCTCGGCGCGTTGCTGTTCACTGATTGATCGTTCGAGTGGAAGAACAACCAAATGCTTGCGCAAGCAACCAATCAAAATCGACGGCCAATCTTCATGGTTGCCGATTTGGACGGCCAGAACGTTGTCTTCGTGAAAGACCCCGATGCTTTGCAACAGATCACGCGTGCGTTGTTCGACGTGGCCGAATGTCCGGAGGACTTCACCGCTCGCTGCAAAGATAGCCGGGGCATCGCGTTTTCGCGCGAGTGTTTTCTCCCACGCTTCTAAGAGTGTATCTGAAGATTTCATCGCTTGCGCGAAGCTCGTTGCAGGAGTAAACTTCGCGCTCCTTTCCAAAAATGAAGGCCAATATTCATCCAGAGTATTACCAGACCGAAATGGTGTGCGCATGCGGTGCGGTGTATCATACCCGCTCCACGCGCCGCGATATTAAGATCGGTATTTGCGCCGCTTGTCATCCCTTTTTCACCGGCGAACAGAAGTTCGTGGATACGGCAGGCCGCGTCGAGAAGTTTGCCCGCCGCTACGGTAGCACCAAAGCCGCACGGGCCGAAAAGAAGGCTTAGCTGAGCTGTAGCCGCCCCGCTGTGTCGGGGCGTTTTCCCCACGGCGACGCAGCGCCGTGGCTACGAATACCCGATGGACTTTGACTCCCTAATCAAACTCAAGCGTGAGCGCTTCGACCAACTCGAGCGCGATATTGCCGATCCGGCTCTTTTTTCCAATCGCCAGCGTGCCAAGGCGATCATGCGCGATCATGCGAGCATCAAACAACTGCTGGCGAAATGGGATGAGCTCGAAGCTGCGCGGAAGCAATTGGACGACAACCGCGAGCTGGCCATGTCAGGCGACGTTGAAATTGCGGCGATCGCCGACGACGAGATTCCGGACCTCGAAAAACGGGTCCTCGATCTTGAACGCGAAGTTCAGATCGCGTTGCTGCCGCCGGATGAAAATGAAGACCGCGATGCCATCGTGGAAATCCGAGCTGGAACGGGCGGAAGTGAAGCGGCCATTTTCGCCGCCGACCTGTACAGGATGTATCATCGCTACGCAGAATCGGCCGGGTTAAAAACCGAGGACCTCGAATCGAGTCCGTCGGAGCTTGGTGGGTTTAAGGAAGCGATCTTCCGTGTTTCGGGCGAATCTGTTTTTCGCAAGCTCCGCTACGAAAGCGGAGTGCATCGTGTACAGCGTGTGCCCGCGACGGAGGCGCAAGGCCGCATCCATACATCGACTGCCACAGTGGCGGTATTGCCAGAGGCGGAAGACGTCGATCTTGAATTGAAGCCTGAGGATTTGCGAATTGAAGTTTCGCGCTCCGGTGGCCCGGGCGGGCAAGGCGTAAACACAACTGATTCGGCCGTGCAGGTTCTGCATATTCCCACGGGCACAATCGTGCGTTGTCAGGACGGTCGAAGTCAGATCAAAAACAAAGAAAGAGCACTTTCAATCCTGCGCGCGCGGTTGCTGGAGCGAAAGCAGCGCGAGGAAGCTGAAAAGTACAGCGCTCAGCGCCGCGGCCAGATCGGTACCGGCGGACGTGAAGAAAAAATCCGCACCTACAATTTCCCTCAGAACCGCGTGACCGACCATCGCATCAGCCTGACGCTTCATAATCTCGATCGCATGATTGAAGGCGATCTCGACGAGTTGATCAGTGCGTTGCAAGCCGCCTATGTCGTTGAGCGCTTGAAAGACTCAGCGGTGGCGGCTAGCGCGTGATCGTGCTGTCGATTGAAGATCAGCATTGCCTTCCGCGGCGTAATTCGTTAGAAACGGGTCCGTGGACCCCCAGTCGATGGTCATCATCTTTCGGATGGTCGAGCGGATTCTCGGCGTTCTGATCGGCGGCGTGCTCATCTATTTTGGTTATCGGCTTTTTCTAAGTCTGGCCGGCAAGCGCGGACGCGACCGCGGCGCCGGCGAATTTTCATTTGCCGGCGGGAACAAGATCAAGCTTAGCAGGGTGGGCCCCGGAGTCTTCTTCGCTCTGTTTGGAGCAGGGTTAATCGTATTTTCGCTGGTCAAACCGGTGTCGCTAACAGTGTCGCCGCGCGCAGCAAAATCGTCGGCTCCAAAATCCGGAGTTGTTGCCGCGTCGGAGTTCAAGTTTGTGGGCGCCGTGTCAGTTCCGGAAACCGACCAGGACCGAGTGCGCATGCGAACGGAAACTCAGCAAGACGTTCTTGCTTTGAACCGCGCCTTCGATGTCGCCGAGGCAGCGGATCGTCCCGGACTCGGGCGCGCCGTTTCCAGAGCAAAGTTCGCGCTAATGGAGCCGCTGTGGGCGGAAGACTGGGGTGACATCGCGGATTTTCGTGATTGGCTCGACAAGGGTGGTAGTCCACCCGCAACCGTGCAACCTGCGGTCGATTACTTCCAACGAAAGTAGCCTGCGATGCACAGGTATCTCGCTCTGGCGCTCGTAATCACGAGCTGCACAGGCGGGGTCGCATTCGGGCAGAATGTGTCCCGTCTCTATCCGCGCGAAAAATTGCGGGCCGATGCCGCGCGCTGGGGTGAACAAATTCGCGCTGAATACCACGACACCATTCACCCCCAACTAAGCGATCAGGAACGGGGCGCGCTAGGCGGTACGAAGATCGAGGTTCCTATCTCAGGGCCCAAGGGCGACCCATTCGAGTTCTACTCGGATGGTTCGACCATTTATCTTCCCGCGCTTTCGCTGCGGTTTTTTTCAGACCTTTGCGTGGCAAATGCCTGGTTGAACGCTCATGGGTTCGACGGAACTACGGTACGTGATTATGTAGGTTGGCTGTTTAAACAAGCAGCGGCTTCGTCCCGCGCTCCGCTCCCACCGGTTTTTCGTACGCTCGGTGTTCCTGACAATGCGCGCGAAGAAGCTGGGGTCACGAACCGCGCAGATCGGAATTTTGGAAACACAATCGTCTTTCTGCTGGTGCACGAACTTGGACACGTGCTGAAAAAACACCGAATGGATTTGAGCGACCCGATCCAGAAGCGGAACCAGGAAATCGAAGCCGATCAATTCGCCATTGAAGCGATGCGGCGAATCGGGCAGGTGCCCCTGGGACTGGAGCTATGGTTTGATGTCGAGCGCTTTCGACATGTTGAGGGGGTTCAGCACGCCGCGGCAGGTAAGTTTCCGACTGAAGCAGAATGGCAGAAATACATTGCCGGCTTGGATCACCCGGTCACGAACGAACGATTGGAAGCAATCACTGTTGCGATTGAAAAGGCGCCGGACTCATTCGCCCGCAATCAGACCAATCAGGCGCTGTGGACTGAACGCTGGAAGAACTTCGCGCAATATTTTGGTCTGGCCGTGCCCCGGTGGACGACTAATCCCGTCGCGCGCATGGCCGAATATTCACGGGTGCAGAAATTGCATGCGGAAGATCTCAAGCCACGGAAAACGGCGTTCACAATTCCTGGTACGGAGCATGAACCAGGTTTTAATGGTTTATTCGCCGTGCGCAGGACCGCCGCCGATGGCAAGCAAGACAGAGTGGACCTTCTGCTGTTGCGCATGGGTGATGAAGTAACGGGCGGCTACTCGAATGGCAAAGTGGATGGCTTCATCGAGGGGAATATTAAGGATGGCGTGTTAGATTTCACGTGGCGTGAGGGTGACATTAATGGTCACGGCATCGCGGAAAGCCAGGGCGACACGCTTCGCGGCACTTGGGGAACTGGCGGCGCGAAGCAAGGGGCAGGCGGGTTTATTGGTGTACGGCAAAAAAAAGAGAAGACCTCGCCGTAAACGGACTCCAAAAGAATCCGCATTCTGTCGCTTCGACTTAAAAGGAGCAATCATTGACGTTTTCGATTAATTACGACGCATGACCGTTCTCAAAGTGCTGCAAGCGACAACTGCGTACTTGAAGAAGCACAACGTCGAGAACCCGCGTCTCAACGCCGAGCACCTAATGGCACATGCGCTCGGCCGAAAACGGATCGAGCTTTATCTGGATTTCGAGCGAGAGTTGACTGAAACGGAACTGAGGCCCTTGCGCGGACTGGTGAAGCGTCGCAGTGGAGGCGAACCGCTCCAGCACTTGTTAGGCAGTGTAGAATTTTGCGGACTCACTTTTCTATGCGACAAACGCGCAATGGTTCCGCGGCCGGAAACAGAGCAGCTTGTGGAGCTCGTTGAATCGAAAATCGAGAAGCGAGAATCAAGAATTCTAGATGTTGGTACGGGCAGCGGTGTGATCGCGATTAGCTTGGCAACGAAATTTCCAGAGGCGAAGGTTCTCGCGGTTGATGTTTCAGATGACGCGCTGGCGCTTGCGCAGGAAAATGCCGTCACCCTAAACTTGAAGGACCGGGTCCAGTTTCTGAAAAGCCGTCTGCTCGAAAATGTTGAGGGAGCTTTCGATCTAATTGTCGCGAACCTTCCTTATATCTCGACACAGGACCGGCACACTCTTTCGCGTGAAGTATTG
This sequence comes from Verrucomicrobiota bacterium, assembly GCA_046731855.1. Classification (GTDB taxonomy): domain Bacteria; phylum Verrucomicrobiota; class Verrucomicrobiia; order Chthoniobacterales; family UBA10450; genus Udaeobacter. The sequence continues at coordinate 8,307 of JBKPLX010000162.1, forward strand.
CACGATCCGGAAGATGCGTTATTCGCTGGTGCGCAAGGTGATGAGCTGGTGCGCGAACTGATTGATCAGGCCCCAACGCGACTCCGCCCCGGTGGGCTGCTGTCCTTAGAGATAGGGCTCGGTCAGAGCGAGACGCTTCTTTCGGCTCTGGCGGAAAAAAATTACCGCGACATTTGTTGGAAGAACGATTATAACGGCGTGATACGGTTCATTTTTGGCAGGTATGGATAAGATCCTCGTACACGGCGGTCATCCGCTTTCCGGCTCTATCAAGGTCAGCGGTTCGAAGAATTCTTCGCTGCCGATCCTGGCAGCGACCTTGCTCACTCGAGAGCCTTGTATCGTTCACGGCGTGCCCGACCTGAGCGACACGCATTACATGCTGCAAATCTTAGCTCACTTGGGCGCGCAGGTGGAACGCGCCAGCGGGACCGTCAGTGTCACGGCAGAAAAGATCCATTCGGTTGCGCCCTACGACGTCGTCCGCAAGATGCGCGCTTCTGTTTGTGTGCTTGGACCCTCGCTCGGCCGTTGCAAGGAAGCGACAGTCGCGTTGCCCGGTGGTTGTGTCATCGGCGATCGGCCAATTGATTTGCACCTTAAAGGTTTTGAAGCGCTCGGCGCAGCGGTGCGCGTGGAGGGCGGCGATATCAAGGTTTTTGCACCGAAACTCAGCGGAGCGATTATCAACATGCAGAGTAAATTCGGCCCGACCGTGCTCGGCACCGATAACGTGATGATGGCTGCCGTTCTGGCCGACGGTGTGACAGTAATTGAAGGAGCAGCACAGGAGCCCGAGGTTGTGGACCTGGCAAACTTCCTGAATAAGATGGGCGCCAAGATCGAGGGCGCTGGAACGCGCCGGCTCATCATCGAAGGCGTGCCTGAGCTTCACGGCACAGAACACCGGGTGATCCCAGACCGGATTGAGGCTGGTACATTTCTGGTGGCAGGTGCAATTGCCGGAAAGGGAGTCACCGTAAAACGAGTGGAGCCGGAGCATCTTCGCGCAGTTACCGATGCGCTGACGGGTAGTGGCTTTCACATCAATAGCGGCGACCATGAGATTTCAATCCTGCCGAATGGGAACGCCAGCGCGCTGGAGCTAACGACAGCACCGTACCCTGGCTTCCCGACTGATATGCAGGCGCAGATGTGCGCCCTGCTCTCGATTACCAAGGGCACCAGTTCCGTGACCGAAAATGTTTTTCCGCAGCGCTATATGCACGTGGCGGAGCTGAAACGCATGGGTGCGCAAGTGCAGTTGGAGGGGGCGACCGCGGTAATTGATGGTGTTGATTGTCTCCTCGGGGCACCGGTAATGGCGAGCGACCTGCGTGCGTCGGCCGCATTGGTGCTTGCAGGATTGAAGGCCGACGGAATTACCGAAGTTACCCGCGTTTATCACATTGATCGCGGCTATGAACATCTCGATGAGAAACTGAGCGAACTTGGCGCACACATCGAGCGTGCAAAAGCAGCGTAATTGAATCTTTTTCCTTGCGCTTCTCGCGGCCAGCGGGCAGTCGTTGTGATACGCAAGTGAAAGGATAAATATGGATCAAACACCTTCGCCACCTCCATCAACTTCATCCGATGTGCGAACGTGGTGTGTCCTCTGTCACGCCAGCGCATTACTCGGATTGTTTTTTCATTTCCTGGGTCACATCCTGGGACCGTTGATCGTTTGGCTCATGAAACGTGGCGACTCGCCTGAGATTGACGCCTATGGAAAGGAATCTCTCAATTTCCAAATCTCGATGCTGATCTATGACGCCGTCGCCGCGATCCTCTGTGCCGTTCTCATCGGCATTCCGATCTTGATCGGGCTCTGGGTGTTGAACACGGTGCTTGTCATCATTGCCTCTGTGAAAGCTGGCCAGGGAGAGTTCTATCGCTATCCCTTTACAATTCGATTCATCAATTGATTGCTCTGCCACCCGGAGCGAAGCGATTTGGACCACGCAGGGTCAGTGGGTTGCGCTAGCTGACCCGCGAGCTAATGCGTCGCGGGTTCATCAATCGGCGCAGCGTCTTTAGATTGATCACATCTTCTCCTAAGTCTTTAGCCTTCGGCGTTTCGAGTACTTTCGGGATCTTGCGGAAGCGGTGGTCGCACATGATGAAACGAAAAGCAGGGAGCCCGATTTTGCCCTTGCCGATATGTTCATGTCGGTCCACCCGTGAACCGCGGGCAGTCTTGGAATCGTTTAGATGAATTGCCACGAGACGATCCAACCCAACCACACGATCAAATTCGCGGAATGTCTTCCGAACCGAGGCCTCGCTGCCGATCTCATAGCCCGCAGCAAAAACGTGGGCGGTGTCGAGGCAGACACACAATCGATTCGGTTCGCGCACGCGGCTGATTATGTATGCAAGGTGCTCGAACTTGTTCCCCAGGCATGACCCCTGGCCAGCGGTCGTTTCCAGCGCGATCCGCGTTTTGATTTTTGGCAGACCGGAAAGGACGGAATCAATCGATTCCGCGATTTTTTCAAGACCCGCTTCTTCACCTGCGCCGAGGTGTGCGCCGGGATGCAATACCAAAAATGGGAGTTCCAACTGATCGGCGCGAACCAATTCTTCCGACAGCGAGCGGATCGAATTTGCGTGAAACTGCCCGTTCGTGGTGGCGAGATTAATGAGATAATTCGCATGCGCGAAGATCGATAACAATTCGCCACGTTGCTGATGTTCGCGGAACCGGGCGATTTCATTGCGAGCAAGGGGGCGAGCAAACCACTGCATGTTGTTTTTCACAAACATTTGCATTGCAGTACAGTTGATCGAATGGGCACGCTCAATCGCCATGTCGAGACCACCCGCAATCGACATGTGTGCGCCAAGAAGAATGGGATAAGTCCGTGAATCGGCGAGGGGGTGAATCGGAGAAGGCTCCGGTTCAGCGACTCGGCGTTTCTTCGTTTCGTTTCTCGTCACTATTGACTCTTCAAAACGGCTGGGCGCCAATCCGGCTTCTTCAAGCTCCCTGTGCCGGCGTATTCGAAAAGTTTGTACACCGGTGTGAGCACAAAGCCGGGTCCTTTCATGTTTAGCCGCACATTAAAATCGAGCTTGTCATCCAGAAAATGAACGTCGCCGTGGCCCAGCATGTTAAAGAGGGAGCCGTCTGCGTCGAAATCGTCGGTACGAATAATCCCCTCATCGATTTTGAAGTTCGCCGTTGCTCTGTGCGCAACACTGTATCCACTGCCGGGAAGAATCCGGTTCAGAATTCCTGATAGCGGACCGAAAATCGGGATGGCAAAAACATCGCCGTTGGTGACTTCAACTTTTCCGCGGCCCCGCATGGTGCGGGAATCGCTGCCCAGGCCGGTGAAATCGTAAGTGCCGCTGAAGAGGCCCAGCGCTGTCTTGTAATTGAAGTACAAGTTAGTCAGCAGCGGGAAATTAATTTCGCTTACCGAAATGCTTGCCCGATAACGCGGATCATTTTTCGCCAGTGAGATGTCGGCGTTCCCACGCAGCGTGCCTGAGAGAAGCGCGCCACGAAGATCGGTGATTTGCAACCGGTCGTTGGTGAAGAGCAATCGCGCGGAGATGCGATCGAAGGGCAAGGTCTTTCCAAGAAAGACGTAATCCATCCCATTGGCGCCTTCGACCTTAATTTCCAGACGCGTGTTCTTGCCGCCGCGAAATTGATATAAACCGTTCGCTGTGACGGAGGGCGGCCGGCGAAATTTATATGGCGCGACAGTGTTCCAAACTTTTGGATCAATCCAAAGAATCACCTCGGCGGGATTCAGTGAGCTTTTAATATTGGAGATGCGTACCTCGTGTTTCTTAAAATCGTAAGTAAAACCGCCCGTTCCGGAACCCTCGTTGCGGGTTACATGCAAATCCTCGCAAGTAAGCGCGCCATCGGCGAAGTGAATTTTGGTATCCGCGCTGTTCATCCATGCGCCGCGGAACCGACTGCGTCCCAAAGTGACGTTCCCATCACCTTTCCAAGTCCCCGGATTGTGATCCTGACCCCGGATCGCGAGGCGAATGGCAGGCGAACGTTGCCATTCCCACTGCCGGAGAAATTCATTCAGCTCCGGGGGAGCGATCCCACGGACCGCCTCCGGGACTATTGTGCTTTCGATGTTCAGACGAAAATCCGCCTGCGCATCAAAAAGGTCGGCCCGAACCTGGCCGGTTTGATGACGCAGGCGCAGGTCCCTGACCAGTGTGCGCTCGCCGTCCCACGAAAAATCAGCGGTGAGGTCGGAAAACGGAACTTTCTTGTAACTGAACCGGCCAAAGGCAAGGTGTCCGATCATATCCGGTTTGAAGCGATCGGTCCCAAAATTTACCGAGCCGGAAACCTCGACGACTGGCGGCGCCTGAAATTCGATTGTCGCAACCGGCTCGCCGAGTCCGAACGCGTCAAGAAACGCTTTCAAATCCAGACTGCTGCGCGCTTGCAAACTCGCCTTGTTGCGCTCCACATTCCAGTTAGCGCGCCCGGCAAAACTGCCCATACCGTCACTCCATTCGCAATGTGCAATATTCAGTTGCTGGTTGTTCCATTCTGCTGCCGCGGAGAGCTCTCTCATTTCGTAGCTGCCCCGTTGCAGTCGATCGCCGCGCAGGGTCGCCTCGACGCGCGTCTTCTCGATCTCGGCGACGTCGCCGGTAAATTTTATCTGTAAGGACGGAAGCGTGCCAGGGAATCTGAACTTTTGCAGTTCATTCACCACGCGCTGCGCAATCAACAATCGCCTTTGCCATTCTTCAGCTGAAAGCGCAGGCGACGGTTGATAATTCTCGCGCTTGATCAGTTGCCCGGTCGCAGAAATCCGAATCCCGCAAAAAATTCCCTCCGCCTGACTGACGTAAATTTGTTCTGGCGGAAAATAAACGTGCGCCCGCAGGTTAGTGAGCGTGGCTTTGTCGCCTTTTTCGTCAGCGGTCTTGAATGGAAGAATGATTTGCGCATCACGCACATCGAGCGCGTTGAGAAAAGGTTCATGATGAATGAGCGCAGCGTAATTAATATCGAGCGAGACCTGGCTGATACGGGCCAGAGTGTTCTCGCGATTCTTGTAATCAAAAATCCGTACATTTTTTGCGACCAGACCACGAAACGGGTCCAGGGTCAGACGCCCAATACTGGCTTCGACCCCGTGCTTGCGCAATTCCTCCACCACGCGGTAGCGCCATTGACGGCCAAATCCTCGCTTGGCGAGGTAATAGCTGCCACCGCCAATCCCAATAATCATGCCAAGAATCACCAGGCGCACGAGGCTGATGACGATTCGACGCCCCCAGGTTGATTTCCGGCGTCGCTGGGGTGGCCGAACCTGAGGTGGTTCGAGGACGGGCGGCATGGCGTTCGTTGAAGCGTTAAAGCGTTGCAGCGTTGAAGCGGTAGACCATTGTAACTCCTTAACGATTCAACGCTTCAACGTGATATCAATATCCGATCTTCCAGCAATTAATGCCTCCCTGAATTTAACCAGCACGATTTTCATCTCAATGGGCTGGTACTTCATTCGGCATGGCGCGTGGCGCCGCCATATGGCGTGCATGATCACCGCCGTGGTCTCCTCGGCTTGTTTCCTGACGGGTTACATCATTTATCACGCGAACGTTGGCGAAAAATCTTCGGGATACACAGGATGGATCGCAGTAATTTACTTTCCGATACTGGCGTCGCACGTTCTGCTTGCTTTTGTGACGCTACCCCTGGTGATTATGACTCTCGTTCAGGTTTTTCGCCGTCAATGGGATCGCCACAAGCGAATCGCGCGTTGGACGATCCCAATCTGGCTTTACGTCTCAGTCACCGGCGTGCTGGTGTATTTGATGCTTTACAAGTGGTTTCCCCCAGGGGCGTAACGTCAAATCTTGCACTTGACCATTAGTTGATGTTTGATCACACGGTGTTAATACCGCCGAAGATTTATGGTGACGATCGCCACGTTCAATGATCCGGCCAAAGCGAGGCAACTAAAGCGGCGCTTCCAGGATGCGGGGTTGCGCGCCGATGTTCACAATGAGGCGCGGTTGCAACAGGTTGGGTTCATGTCGCGACCGCAGGCGAACGCGAAGGTCATGGTCGAAGACGCCGATTTTGAAAAGGGCCAAAATCTCATGGTCGAGTGGGAGGCGACCGATCCCGATATCTCCGCAGCCCTTGTTCGTTGCCCGCAATGCAGCTCTTCGAATATCGAATATCCACAGATGACTCGAAAATTTATGACCCCTGCGCTGGTTGGTGTGCTTTGCGCGCTCAAAATTATTCCCAAGGAGTTTTACTGCCAGGATTGCCATTTTACCTGGAGCAACCAGGAAGAGTCCACGATCGGACGGCTCTGGCATCGCTTCTTTCCGGGAAGCGAGTCTGGGACCGAGGCCTCGTAGCCAACCCGATTTCAGTGGCGGCGATTGATTCCTCGCGCACGATTCTTCTTGTAATGGATCCCGGGTTGGCTTGGTGTTTTCTCGTTCGGCGTCACTCTGGGATTTCATTCGGCGTCCCGATCATGTTTTGCCAGCCATGAAGTGGCTCTTCGTGTTGCTGCTGGCGTTGATCATCTTCGGCGGCGCGGCCTGGTTCGGTTACAACACCTTCGTAAAGGAAGAAATCGCGGTAAAAAAAGAGCAGCGTGGAGAGGTCACACCAGCGCCTGTGCCAGACATTAGTCTTCCGGAGTTTCAGGCCGCAGCGCAACTGCGCCAGGAAGGAAAACTGACCGAAGCCCGCGACGCGCTCATTACTCTTATTCAAAAATATCCCACCGGAAAACATCTCGAAGAGGCGAAGGATTTACTCGGGGAAACGAACGTCTCTATTCTGCTATCGCGTTATCCATCCCCGGAAAAGGCGGAATACGTTGTGAAATCGGGAGACGTGCTGGCCAAGATCGCGCGGAAGCTTAAGACGACTCCCGAGCTGATCATGCGTATGAACAACATGAGCGGTACCATGCTGCGCATTGGCGACCATCTACTCATCTCGCATCCCGATTTCTCGATGGTTATTCAACGCAAAGCGAATTCGGTTGTGCTTTTGAATCATGGCGCATTTTTCAAGCAATATCATGTTCGCGAGGCAAAGTTACCCGCAAAACAACCAGCTAAAATCTCCGCAAAAGTTGCCGAAACCATGGCTTGGAAGGACGGAAAACGCGTGGGCATCGGCAGCAAGGAGTACCTCAGCAGCACCCGGTGGATTCGGTTTGCCGGCGCGCCAGGTTACACTTTGTATTCGATACCGGACTCTGCGCATCCCAATCTGGATCAACCGCCGCCACCGGCGGGTCTTGGCCTGGCAGCTTCGGACCTTGAGGAACTTAGCAGCCTTGTAAACAACCGGACCGCTGTCACGATTACCGACTGAATTCAGAGTTAAAGAGTCAGAACAGTTACAATGTTACAACAGACACGATTGGACAAGACTGCGAGTTTCCGGATTTCTTTTAACCGTGTAACTTTTTAACTTCCATGGACTGGCAACCGCTCGATTTTGAAAAACCGATCTTTGAGCTGGAACGGCGGCTCCAAGATTTAAAGAATCACTCCGACGCGCATGATGTCGATCTTGATTCGGCCGTTAAGGCGGTTGAGGAGAAACTTTGCGAGACCCGACGGGAAATTTATGGCAAGCTCACTGCCTGGCAGCGCGTGCAAATCGCGCGGCACACGCAGAGGCCGTTCGCCATGGACTACATCGAACGGTGCTTTACAAATTGGATTGAACTGCATGGAGACCGCCGTTTTGCCGACGATAGAGCCATGCCTTGCGGCCTGGCCACACTCGGCACACAACGCTGCGTCGTCATCACTCACCAAAAGGGTCGCAACACAAAAGAAAATGTGATGCGCAATTTCGGCTGCGCGCATCCCGAAGGCTATCGCAAAGCGCTGCGATTGATGCGGCTGGCCGAAAAATTTCGCGTGCCGGTCATATCATTAATCGACACGCCAGGCGCTTTTCCCGGGATCGGATCAGAGGAGCGCCACATTTCGGAGGCCATTGCCGTAAATCTTCTAGAAATGATGAGGCTTCGCGTACCGATTATTGCCGCAGTCATTGGAGAGGGCGGCTCGGGCGGCGCGCTGGGTATCGGAGTGGCAGATCATGTATTGATCCTGGAAAACGCTTATTATTCCGTAATCAGTCCGGAAGCGTGTTCCGCGATTTTGTGGAGAGATCGCCGGCATGCCGCGGAAGCAGCCGAGGCGCTTAAATTGACCGCACAGGATTTATTGAAGCTGGAAGTGGTGGACCAAATCATTTCCGAACCGGACGGCGGCGCGCATCGGGACTATGATTCCATCGCTGCAAATCTTGGCTCAGCGCTGAGCCGCGCCTTGCAGGAGATTTCCAAGATTCCAAGCGACGAACTGTTGGAAAAGCGGTATCAAAAATTTCGCCGGCTGGGTATCTACTCCGAAGGCAAACCCGCCACCGCCTCGGCTCGCTCCTAATCTGATGTTTGGGACTTGGGGCAAGTTAGTAAGGGTTTGGCTCAGTGCGCTTGCAGTTGTCGCCTTGCCGCGTGGCAGCGCAGCGGTAGCAGAGTTCCGTTTCGATCGCGATACCTTCGCGTTTCAAAACGCCACCGTGCTGAAATACCACGACGGCATTGCGTTTTTCCGGCCGAAATCGGAAGCCGATGATCCCGCCAACAGCTATACCCGCCGCTGCTTCGTGATGACGCGCACTGCGATGCAGTTTCACAAATTCGCCCGTTTCGATCCAGCCAGCGTTCCATTAACCGATCAGGAACTGGCAAAACGCGTTCGTGCTGTCGCACGCCGGAAGCCTTGGCTCGAAGTACTGCCGGAAAATCAGCGGATCGTCTTCCCGGGCTACTCAAATCTACGTGAAATAAGCAAAGCCCGCACTCAAGTCTTCGAGAACAATATCGGCAGCGGGTTCATGAGTTATTTTCGGCCGAGTAATATCCGCATGGTCTTCCTGGAAAGTAAGGGATATCAGGAGAAAACTCATCAGAACCTCGATGCCGCCCTCGCGCGTGGTGACACGTTCGTGGCTTTTCTTACCACTTATCCAAAAATGAGTATAAACCACGCGGTGCTCATTTACGGCCGGAAAAAAAGTCCCCCCGGAGACGAACTCGAACATTATTTGGTTTATGATCCAAACCATGCCGAAGCGCCGCGTGAGCTAACATGGTCGCCTCGTGAACGTGCCTTTGCTTATCAGAAAGACATAGACTTCATCGGTGGATTCGTTCGCGTTTACCGGGCTTACGACAGGCCATTGCAGTGAAACGATCGACGCCTTCTTGATATGATTCCCGGCAATTCGCAAACAGCGGCAGGTTTTTGGCAGCTCGGCGCTTTCCTAGCTCTCATACTTCTACAAAGCAGCGCACCAGCGTCGGATTTTCGTTTCGACCGAGATACGGTCGGTTTCCCCAACGCAACGGTCTTCGAGTATCGCGAGGGTCATCCCTCTTTGCGGCGGCAAAGAGAGAAGGGAGAGCCAAAAAGGTACACTCGCCGCTGTTTTGTCCTATGCCGTACGACGATGCAGTTTCACAAGTTCGCTCGCTTCGATCCGCATGCGCCTCCACTGGACGACAATGCATTGGCCGCTCGCATTCGAAATGTCACCCGCCGGGCGGCCTGGGAAAAACCATTGCCGACAAATCAGCGCATCGTCTTTCCAGGTTACGCCAACTTGCGCGAAATGAGCGATGCGCGCCGCGAAGTTGTGCGAAGAAATATCGGCCTTGGCTGGCCGACATACTTTCGGATCGGAAATTATCGGATGCTTTTCGAACACGACTCTAGTTACCACAAGGAAACCCACGCCAACCTAAATGCAGCTTTGGCGCGCGGGGAGTTATTCACCGGTTTTCTGACGACTTATCCTCGTCTCAGCATCAATCACGCAGTACTGGTCTACAAGCGAAAACCTGTCTCTCAGAATGATGGACTAGAATATTATCTCGTTTACGACCCGAATCACCCAGAATCGCCACGCGAGCTAACCTGGTCCCCGAGCACTACCAGTTTCGCGTATCAAAAAGACTGGGATTTCATCGGAGGTTTTGTTCGCGTTTATGAAATCTACGGCAAATGGCTGCAGTAAAAACGATTCTTCAGAGGAATATCAATGCCAGAGACTCCATCACCGCCAAAGCCGACTCCGCCTAGTCCTAGGCCGCCTCCTGAGCCATTGCCGCCGAATCCGCCGGTTCCGCCGGTGGGAAGGTGAGAATTCTATTTTGCCGGAGGAAACAAAAACCGTAGCGCCGGTTCGACTCGCGCTGCCCAAGCCGCTTCGCTATGCTCGCCGCCTTGGGCTTCCATGTATTGAACGTCCCTCTGAGGTTTCCAACCTTTTTCGACGAGACGCTTGAGCAACTCGCGTGCTTGTTCCCAGCCCGGTTCGGCGGTGCCGGTATCGAGCCAAATTTTCAACGGTGGCTTCTGCTCGATCGAATCGATGAGTCGATAAATTGCGAAATCGTCCCACCAGATCGATGGCGACATCACCATGAGCCGCCGAAAAACTTGCGGATATGAAATTCCAATCGCAAGCGTGGCGAGACCGCCGAGGGAAGAACCACCTAGTCCGGTGAATTCCGCATCTGGGTTGGTTCGATATTTTCGGTCGATGTAAGGTTTGAGCTCGTCAATCAGAAAGCATGCGTACTTTCGCGCCAGACCTTTGCTGCGTTTCTTGCGTTTCGCCTTCGCGTCGATCACTCCTCGCGTGGGAGTGTATTCGTGAATACGTTGTTCGCCCGTGTTCGCAACTGCCACGACGATCAGCGGCTCGATGAGATTCTCTTTGATCAAGCGTTCGGCGGTTTCATCTATGCCCCATTCCACGCCTGAAAACGAAGTCGCTGAATCGAAAAGATTTTGCCCGTCGTTCAAATACAGCACTGGGTAGCGCCGTCGAGACAGAAAACGGTAACCGCGTGGCAAGTAAACCAGAATGTCGCGCCGGTTTCCGAGGATTTTCGACAGAAACGCGCGGTGCCGTTTGATGTTTCCAGTAAGCGTATGTTTGGGCATCGAAAAACGAGACGCTTCGCCGAAAGGTCGCGTTTGTCCAACCACCTGTCATCTCGAGCGAAGTCGAGAGATCCCGTAGCATTACCCATCGGTTGCTTCGCGGGATTCCTCGACTACGCTTCGCTCCGCTCGGAATGACAGCGGGAAGATGAACGAACGTTACATTAAGTGGTACACGCCGTGGCTGAGCCGCGAATTTGAAATGCTTGTATTCGGAAACGGTGGCGGCCTGCCGCTAATTCTCTTCCCGACCTCCTTTGGAAGCTATTATCAAAACAAGGATTTTGGCCTGGTCGGGTCCTTCAGCGGCCACGTCGATGCGGGCAGAGTGACGGTCTACTGCCCGGACGCGATCGACCTGGCAAGTTTTTACAATAAATCCATTCATCCAGCCGACCGGATGCGCACGCATAACGCATATGAAAACGTAATTGTGCGCGATGTGTTCGATGTCGCGCGCCGCGAATGTATCTCTCATCGTGTGGCAGTCTGCGGAGCCAGTCTGGGTGCCTATCACGCGGCAAATATTGCGTTCCGTTATCCTGACGCCGTCAGTCATCTCATCAGCTTGAGCGGTTCGTTCGACATCAGCTCTTTTTTCGACGGCTATCACGACGACAATATTTATTTCAACAGCCCGTATGAATACCTGCCGAATATGCCCGACCCATGGAAATACAACCACATGGGTATCATCCTCGGCACTGGCGAATGGGATAACACACGCCATGAATCCTATCGCCTGTCCGAGATTTTGAATTCCAAGGAGGTCAAGCACTGGCTCGACGACGGCAAATGGCGCGGCCACGATTGGAACTACTGGCGCGATATGCTGCCCTATTATTTGTCGAAGCTGTGATGCGCCGCGGCGGGTTCTTCTGCGATGTTAGACCGCCATGTCATTCCGGCGGAGTTTCGCAGAGCGAAATGGAGTCGAGGAATCTCTAATGATTGATCTGAGGGATGGCACGTGATTACAACTTTTGGGTTTACGTCGTGACGAACCGGAATGATTCGGTTTTGTATATCGGAGTCACGAACAGCCTGTCGCGGCGGACTTGGAAGCATCGGGAGGGAATTGGCGCGAATTTTCCCGCTCATTACCAATGCAAGAAACTAATTTATTATGAGCATTATCGTGATGTTCGCGACGCGATTGCGCGCGAATCGCAACTGAAGAAATGGTCACGCGCCAAGAAAGTTGAACTCATCAATCGCATGAACCCAAGTTGGCTTGATCTCGGCACTGACGTGCTGCAAGACATGTAAGGGCAAGAGATTTCTCGACTTCGCCTTCGGCTTCGCTCGAAATGACAACAAAACAATGAAATTGGTGATTGCTGCTACCGGCGCCAGCGGGGCGATCTATCTGAAAAGGTTGCTTGAGCAGATCGATTGTGCGGCGCACGAGGTCCATCTGGTCATGAGCGCGCCAGCAAAAGAGGTTGCGAAGCAGGAGCTCGACGATTTCAAGATCCCATCAAATGTTTCACACCATTCTGAAAACGACATGAACGTGCCATTCGTCAGCGGCTCAGCGCGTTTTGACGCGATGGTGATTGTCCCTTGTTCGATGGCTACACTGGGACGAATCGCCTCCGGTTCGAGTGATAGCGCGCTATTACGGGCGGCCGATGTTTTCCTGAAGGAACGCCGGAAACTGATTGTCGTCCCGAGGGAGACACCGTGGAATCTGATTCACGCGCGCAATGTGGTGACGTTGCTGGAGGCCGGTGCGATTGTGCTGCCGGCGATTCCTTCGTTCTACAGCCGTCCGGATTCCGTAACCGCGGTCGTTGACACCGTGGTTTGGCGCATTCTCGATCAAATCGGTCTGCCCAGTCAGGCTGCCTACCGCTGGGGAAAAACGGCGTCCACAAAAACAGCGCGAAAGAAAAGTTGAAAATCCAGGGACGGCTCGCGCGATGGTCGATCGCATTTGGATATTGGTTACTCAAAGTCTGGGCGCACACGCTTCGTTTCGAAATCGACGACCGCGCGGATGTGGTCGGCAGCCCAGTCAGGGAAAACTACATCGCCGCACTCTGGCACAACCGGTTGCTTTTGATTTCATTCGTTTTAAAAAAGTTCCTTCCGCAACGCCCCGGCGCGGGGCTAATCAGCGCTAGCCGCGACGGTGATCTAATCAGCGATTTGACGCGGCGATTTGGGTTTGAGGTGGTACGCGGTTCCAGTTCACGCCTTGGTGCCAGCGCATTACGGGAGCTTGAGAATGTGCTCGCGTCCGGCCACGACGTTTTGATCACGCCAGACGGTCCACGCGGGCCAGTCTATGAGCTTGGGCCGGGTATTGTTTTTCTCGCGCAGAAAACCGGTGTGGCGGTCGTGCCGATCAACATGGAATTTTCTAGCTGCTGGAGAGTGAACAGCTGGGACGGTTTCATTTTGCCGCGTCCGTTTGCAAAAGTGCGTGTGATTTTCGGCCCGGCGCGTCGCGTCAGAGCGACTACCACACCGGAGGAATTTGAAGCCGAACGCCTGAGCCTTCAGAACGCCATGATGGCCCTGGTTGAAATGCGCTAGAGCAGCTAACGCAATGCTCACTTGCGCGCCGAGGACTCGCAGGCAGGATTGCCTGCTTCACTATGCCTAACCTTATCGATGGACGCGCGATCGCGGAGAAAGTCTATGTCGATCTTCGCCGTGAAATTGCGAAGCTAAAAACAAAAAGCGTTACTCCAGGTCTTGCCGTGGTTCTCGTAGGCGAAGACCCGGCTTCACGCGCGTACGTGCGCTCGAAGGACAAAATGTGTCGCGAGCTTGGACTACACTCGCTGAAATTGGAATTACCAGCATCAACTACTCAGACTGAGCTTCTTGGCCGCGTCGAAGAATTGAACGCCGATCCCAGCATTCACGGAATTCTGGTCCAATCGCCACCGCCTGCGCACATCGACGAGGCTGCAATCGTGCGCGCACTTGATCCGCGCAAAGACGTAGACGGATTCCATCCGGAAAACGTCGCAAAGCTCGTGCTCGATGATGCCACGGGCTTTGTGCCCTGCACGCCGCTGGGCGTCCAGCGGCTGCTCATAGAAAGCAAGATCAACATTAATGGCGCGCACGTTGTGGTTCTTGGGCGCAGCATGATCGTGGGCAAGCCGCTGGCCCTGCTTCTCATGCAGAAAAACGAAAAGAGTAATGCCACAGTGACAGTCGTGCATTCGCGCAGTCGGAATCTCGCGGACATTACGCGCTCGGCCGACATCCTCATCGCGGCAATCGGTAGGGCGGAATTTGTGAAAGCCGATCACATTCGCCAAGCCGCCGTCGTCATTGATGTTGGAATTAATCGCGTCGAAGACGCTGCGATCGAGCGTGGTTATCGCCTGGTGGGCGACGTCACATTTGATGAAGTATCGAAAAAGGCGAGCGCTATTACTCCGGTTCCGGGCGGCGTGGGGCCGATGACCATTGCGATGCTGATGTCCAACACGGTCAAAGCGGCTCGGCAATCGCTGTAGCCACGTCATCCCGAACGAAGTCGAGGGATCCCGTTGCGCTGCCGGAAAGTTATTCAGCAGGATTCTTCGACTTCCTTCCGCTTTGCTTCACTCCGTTCAGAATGACGGCTCTTCTGTGAAACAATTTTCGCCGTGAGTAATTTCAAGATTGACGGATTGATTTGCGCCGCGCGAACAAAGAGAGAACCGACGCGAGGCGATAAAACCGCCGCTCGCGCCAGCCGATTGATCCAGAGTCTTCCCCGATACATTTCGGCGCAGTCGCGAGCGAATTCTCGCAGCGCTAATAGGCGGTCTTCACCTCTGATGACTTTCGCGATCGCGCCTGCGGCAAGCTCTCCTGAACGAAGTGCATAATAAATTCCTTCGCCGGTAAACGGCTCCACGATGCGAGCGGCGTCGCCGATAAAAAGAAGATTTTCATGTGCGCAGGGAACGGGCGCACGGGTGAGCGGGGTGATGGTACGCCAGGGTTGATTGCCGGCGATTTCGAAATGGCTTTGCGCCCATTGCCGCAGCCTGGAAATCGTCGGCGGCGTCCCCACGAGGCAAAGATTGAGCTCGGTTTGGTTCACTGGAGCCTGTCCGGAGTAACCTTCTCGCAGAAATTGCAGTACGATGCGCTTGCCGAAGTTCTGTGGCATCGGAATGTGCGCTTGCAATGTAACGCGTTCGCGCGTAGGGCGCGGCAGCAGGTTGCGCAGCCGGGCAACAGTGGAGTTGCGTCCATCTGCCGCTATTAATGCCCGGGCGTGAAAATCCCCGCTGGTGGCAGTCGCAATTTTCCAATCGCCATTGTGTTCCAACGCTGTGACGATTGTTTCCTCGCGAATCAGCGCGCCAACTTCGCGCGCCCGTTTCAGCAAGAGATCATCGAAGAGACTGCGTTTTACCGAAATCTCGCAATCGTCTCCAGCTGGAAGATCGACAATGACTTTGTGATCGTCGATGGTAATGAACTCGACTGAGGTGAGTTTGGAATGCGGCAGATCCAAAACCCGCGGCGCGAGATCGAGGCGCTCCAATACAGGCCAACATGATGGATTTAAACAATCGCCACACACTTTTTCTCGCGGAAATCTTTCCCGCTCGAGGACAAGCGTGTGCAAACCAGCCAGAGCACAAAATGCCGCACAACTCGATCCGGCCGGGCCGCCGCCCACGATCGCTACATCAAAGATTTCCATCTTGGAGCAACATGTGATCAGTGAACGGTGATCAGTACTTGCGTTCACAGATCACGGATCACTGATCACATCTATCGCTCGCATGTCCATGCCGCCTGAATCCCGCTAGCATGCGATCTAATATCGGGACACATTGAAGCCGCATGAGTTGGTCTCTCCCAATCTTCCGCATCGCCGGCATCCAATTGCGGATTCATATTACCTTTCTACTCCTGATTGCCTGGCTGGCCTTCGGCTATTACGCGCAAGGCGGTTCCGCGGTCGCGGCGAGCCGCGTGCTTTTTGTATTACTTCTTTTCCTTTGCGTGGTGTTGCACGAATTCGGGCACGCATTCGCTGCGAAAGCGTTCGGGATCAACACGCCGGACATCACGTTGCTGCCGATTGGCGGTGTGGCGCGATTGGAACGTATGCCGGAGGAACCGGTGCAGGAATTAATCATCGCCGTCGCCGGGCCCTTGGTGAACGTGGTAATCGCGCTGGGTTTGTTCGTCGCAGGCGGATCCCAAGCATTACTGAATCCCTCGAGCGTCGAAGGCGGTGGTCTCGTTGCGCAATTACTGACGATTAACATCATGCTGGTCCTTTTTAATTTGCTGCCGGCATTTCCAATGGATGGTGGGCGCGTGTTACGCGCTCTGCTCGCCACAAGGCTGAGTTATGCGCGCGCTACGCAAGTTGCTGCCAATGTCGGCCAGGGTTTTGCATTTATCTTTGGTTTCATCGGTCTGCTTTGGAATCCGTTTCTCCTGTTCATCGCGCTTTTCGTTTATATCGGTGCGTCTCAAGAAGCGGCCCTGGCGCAGATGAAAGATGTCTCGCGCCGATTTCCGGTCTCCAGCGCGATGGTGCGCGAATTTCGCACACTCTCGGAAGACGCCAGCCTGCAAGAAGCCGTCGATGCATTGCTTGCGACTTCGCAGCACGATTTTCCAGTCGTTGACGACAGCGGCAACGTCGCCGGCTTGTTGACGCGTCAGGATCTGATCGGTGCGTTGCGAAAAAACGATCCTACACTTCGCGTGGGCGATGTGATGCGACGGGATATTCCTACCGTAACCACCGGAACGCGGTTCGAAGACGCGTTCCGTATCATGCAGGAGTTCAATTGCCCGGCGGTACCTGTGCTCGACCGGATGAAGCGCCTGGTCGGTTTACTCACTCCGGAAAACATAACAGAGCTGATGATGGTTCAATCCGCCATGCCGCAACGGCGCGTGTTATGAACCAGTCTACGAGCTGATGCGCATCGGCATCAGGACGTAGAGAAACGGAGTCTGAATTTTTAAAACGCCCGGACTCATCTCGTCAATGAGATCGAGAAAGACTTCGTCCTCCGTCAGCGCTCGCAGGGGCGCCATCAGAAATTCCGGATTAAACGCGATGGAAAAATCGCGGCCTTTGTAGGCAACCGCGAGCGATTCCTTGGCTTCGCCGACTTCCGGAGTGGTAGCGGTAATATCGATGTTGTTTTTGCTGAAATTCAGTTTGACCGAATGCGATTTGTCGCTCGCGAGCAGCGAGACACGCCGCAGCGAATTTAGAAACGTTTCGCGTTCGAGTTTTATCCGCTCCTTTGCCTCGGACGGAATGACCTGGCGATAGTTTGGATAATTGCCTTCGATCAATTTCGAGACGAGCAGCGTCTTGTTGAGATCAAAAGCGATCTGCCCGCTTCCCATGCTGACCTTGATATCGCCATCATCGGCAAGCAGGCGTTGCAATTCTGTCACCGCCTTCGTTGGAACAATAAAGTCTGCCTCGTGGCTGCGTGGGAATTCCAATTCGATTTCGACCATGGCAAGCCGCCGACCGTCTGTCGCGACCAGCGTCAACTTGTTGTCTTTGAAACTGAACAGAACGCCATTGAGCACGTAGCGAGTCTCGTCTGTTGATATCGCGTAGGACGTTTTGCGCAGACCGTCGCGCAAATCCTTCTGGCGAATCGTGACAACCTTCGAGTCCTCGAATTTCGGCAGGGGTGGAAATTCTTCCTCGGGCAGCCCGAGAATTTTGAAAAAGCTTTGGCCGCTCCGGATGGAGGCGGCATTTTTTCCATTAACATCGATCTGAATCTCACTGGAAGGCAGTTCGCGGACGATGTTGAAGAGGCGACGAGCAGGGAGCGTGGTCGCTCCTTCTTTTTCTACGTCCGCTTCACAACTGCCGCGCACACCGACATCAAGGTCTGTTGTGGTCAGATGAATTTCGTCACCCTGCGCCTGCAAGAGAACATTGGAAAGGATCGGGAGAGTAGTGCGCGTGCTGACGACGTTTTGGACCTGCTGCAGACCTTCGAGCAGTTTTTCTTTCGCTACACTAAATTTCATTATGACGGTCTAAGATGTAAAGCTTTGGGTTTTATTCGGCAACCGCAAATCTCTCTAATGTCGGGGCAGGTCCACCACGGCGGATTCGTGTCGCCGTGGCGACCAAGTTTGTAGCTGCGGTAGCCGGAATCGCAAGCTGGAAACGCACCACTCAACGTTGAAGGGAACTGTCAATGAAGGATATCGTCTGGCGAATATTGTCTTGTTCGGCCATTCGTCTCTTCACCAGCTTGCAGGCATGCAACACGGTACCGTGGTCGCGTCCTCCGAACGCATCGCCAATTTCATTCAGCGACGCCTTGGTAAGCTCGCGCGCGAGAAACATCGCCACCTGCCGCGGAAAGGCGATGCTGGCCGGGCGCCGTTTGCTTGTCATATCGGCCACGCGCACATCGAAATGTTCAGCCACGCGCCGTTGAATCTGTTCGATCGTAATGGAATGCCGTGCTTCCTCCTGCAAAATATCCTTCAACAAATGCTCCACCACTTCTTTCGTCAGTTCCTTGCCGCTGAGCGACGCAAAGGAAGCCACGCGCATAAGCGCGCCCTCCAGACGGCGCACATTTGTGCGAATACGGCTGGCAAGAAATTGAAAAACTTCGTCTTGAAGTTTGATCTGCATGCCGCGCGCCTTTTTCCGCAAGATCGCCAAGCGCGTTTCGATATCCGGTGGCTGAAGCTCAGCAGTGAGTCCCCACTCAAAGCGCGAAACGAGGCGGTGCTCCAGATTCGCAATCTCGGAAGCGGGCCGATCGCTGGAAAGCACGATCTGCTTATGTCCATCGAAAAGCGTGTTGAATGTGTGAAAGAATTCTTCCTGGGAACGCTCTTTGCCCCCGAGAAATTGGATGTCGTCAATCAGGAGAAGATCAACCTGGCGATAGCGCTTCCGGAATTTGACCAGATTACTGTGTTGGATCGCGTCAATGAACTCGTTGATGAATAGTTCGCTGGAGACATAAATTACTTTCACGTTCTTCTTCTTGGCCCAGACGTACTGGCCGATGGCCTGCATCAGGTGGGTCTTGCCAAGACCGACACCGCCATAAATGAATAGCGGATTGTACGTGCGCGCAGGCGCCTGCGCCACGGCGAGGGCGGCGGCATGCGCGATTTCGTTGTTCGGACCAACCACAAAAGATTCGAACGTGTTCCGTGGATTGAGTCCGGGCACGGTCGTGCCTGGATTTGTGTCGGCCGGCGGGTCAGGCAAAATTTTTTCAAGCGGTGCGGCATCGTCGGTAGGCATTTGCACGCCAGGTCCCGACGGAGAGCAGAACTTTACGGGCCGCGGGCTGCCGAACGTTGTCACGATCGCAGTCTGCAGTGCTGGCATATAATTACTTTCTATCCAAAACTGATAGATGTTGTTTGGAACACGAAGTGTGAGCGACTTGTCCTTGGCCTCAACAAGCTCGACCGCCGAGAACCAGCGCTTAAAGCTATCGGAGCTAATCTGTGGTTTGAGGGCGGCTGATAATCGCTGCCACAGCTGCGTACACTTCTTGTCCATAGCCGACTTGTTAACAGTGTTACACAATCGCCACACTCGGTGATACTACTGAAAGTCGTCCGCTAAAAGGGGAGCGACCTTGAGCCGATCTCCAACGTGATCTGTTAGAAAAATACGGGAAAAAGATGTCAAAAGCGCGTAAATACGAGGGAAAACAGCCTGTATTTCGCTTCGGCGATCCGTTGAATGCGTCCAGCCAGATTTGCGCAGTCCATCGTTGTTCCAGGGGGCTTTTCGTCTCGTTCATTCTCGATACTAAAGGTTTCTCAGAAATGTTCACAACTTATTCACATGCGCTCTTGTTTCTGCCTCGCCAGCGGGCTTGAGATTAGAAATCGCTTTCAAAATCGACAAGAAAAAAAATGAAAAAAAAGAATTTTATTTTTCATCGCGAACAAAAATTGTCTTGACTAGAAAAGAGAAACGCGCGTGTCCGAGGAAAAACAAAAAATAAATTTCGACGAGGATTTGTTCGTGACAAAAGACAGTCGTTGCAACGAGGGGACCGATCGATTCACATCGCGATGGGCGCTACTCCCGATTTGACCGAATTGACCGGTGCACGCAATTTTCCGACCTTCGGAGTGCCATTGGGATGCCGACCAGATGCGGGCAAGGCACACCAAAAATGACGAACTGGGAAGCGAACTGCATTGTTAATTGTAGCCGAGCGATGCGCCGGATTCTCTTAACGGGCGTGATTACGCTTTTTCTTTCTGCGGCCCAGGCGTATTCCGTTGATGAGTTGCTGCCACCATTCGGTTTTCGTTGGAATGACTCGATGGCACATGTGGAAGCGGTGCTGCACGGCGCGAAGGCGAAAATCACCTCGCGCGAGAAAAAGGAGAACCGGGACGTCTGGACAGTGGAAGGGCTGATCCATCCGGGGTTAAAGCGCACGTTGTTTACTTTCAAGCAGAGAGCGCTTGTTGCGGTGGAGTTGCAATACGAATACCCGGACTGGTCGATCGAACGTTACAACCAGCGAATGGGAGAGATTCGCAAATACTTCGACGAGAAGTACGGGACGGGGAAACTCGTGTCGCGTTCCCGCGACACGGACACCGACGTCGTCCAGACGCTGGTTGGCTATCAGTGGATGGTCGGCGCGACGATGCTGGAGCTTTTTTATTTCTCTGCGCAACACGGCGCGCTGCTGTACCGCACTATTACGGTTGACTATAAAGCGATGTAGACGGCCGTGTCGCCATGAAGCGCGCATTTCGACCTGCAGCCCTCACATTCCACTGGTGTTCGCCGGGTTCATTCTGTTCAACGTGTTAATGAACGCCGGACCTAATTCCACCACGTTTACGCTCGCGCCTATCCTGTTTCCGACTCAACTGCGGGGTGCCGCCAGTGGTTTCGCTGCGGGTGTAGCTAAAATCGGAGCGACTCTTGGTGTCTTCGTCCTGCCAATCTTAAAAGGTAGGTTCGGCGTCCCAGCAGTCCTGGGAATGATGGCGGCAGTCAGCGTTCTGGGTCTAGTTGTTACCTTGGTCTGCGGACGCGAGGACGCTGCATTGGTGTTCCGGGGAAACACGGGCTACTATTCGTTGACTTGAAAAAAATTTAGCCGGCGATTTCGGCTTGCCGCGACATGTCCAGTCCTTCGTACGTTTCTGCGACGATATGGTCGACCACGGCTTTCATATCATGCGTGCGTTCGAATGCGGCAAGTTGCCGATCCGCGCCGGTGCCTTCACGCATGATGCGCTCGATATGTGCCATCTCGCGGTGCGTGCCGAGCTCGTCTGCCTCGCTGGCCACAAATTCGAGCAGTTCGTTTAGCAAACTTCGCTCTTCCACTTCCGCTTCCCTGCCGAAATCGATCAGTTTTCCGTCGATGCCGTAGCGCGCCGCGCGCCACCGGTTTTCATCCAGAAGACGACGCCGGTAGATCCGAAACGTGGTGTTGCGCCAGAGCAATTTGAAAAGCTTGGCGATGACTGCCTGGATCAACGCCGCAATCGCAAGTGTATCTTCTACGCGGGTCTGGGCATCGCACACACGCACCTCCAGCGTATCGAAGAATGGATGGAGCCGGATGTCCCACCAGATTTTTTTGGCGTTGTCGATGCAACCGGTTTTTACTAACAGTTTGCAGTAGTCGTCGTACTCCGAAAGCGATTCGAACGAATCGGGAATGCCGGTGCGCGGAAAACGTTCGAACACTTTTAGGCGATAACCTTTCAGCCCCGTATTTTCTCCCACCCAGAAGGGCGAGTTGACGGAGAGCGCGTAAATGTGGGGCAAAAAATAGCGCGCTTGGTTCATTACATGGATGGCGCCCTCGCGATCGGGCACTCCGACATGAACGTGTAAGCCAAAGATCAGGTTTGCCCGTGCGAGCAATTGCATGTCTTCGATAATTTGTTTGTAACGTTCGCCCTCAGTGATGTGCTGGTTCCGCCAATGGGAAAATGGATGCGTGCCGACTGATGCGATCTTCAATCCACTGCGACCAGCGAGCTCGGCCAGTCTGCTGCGCAACTCGATCACATGTGCGCGCGCCCAGTCGATGGAATCGCAAACCTCCGTGCCCAGTTCCACCACAGACTGGTGCATCTCGGGCTTGATCTGCTCCTTGAGGAGGATTTTTCCGCCTTCGAGAATTTCGTGGATATGCGACCGCAGTTCGCGTGTGTCCGGATCGATGATGGCGAACTCCTCTTCGATGCCGAGGGTGAATGTATGCTCCTTCGCGCTCATCGAGGGGTGCAAATGTCCGCCAAAAACCGCTCTCTGTCATCCCGAGTTGCGCTGGACTCACCGTTTGGTTAGGAATCTGCGAAAAGGAGCCACCCGTAATCGTTTCAGCCGATGGCAAGAGTTCCCGCTTAATCAGCAGGGAGATTATTTGGTTCCGTGTCCAATTTGTGGCCTAAGTTAATTGTCGCAGCAAACATCCCTTGATAATCATGCGTGGTGATCTTGGAGATGGTGCGCGATAGAGGGTTCGAACCTCTGACCCCTACCGTGTCAAGGTAGTGCTCTACCACTGAGCTAACCGCGCGATTGGATCGGAAATGATAACTGATAAGGGACTAGAAACGAGTCAAGCGAGATATCGAGGCTACAGTGGCTCTACAAATTTTGCGCACGGAGAAATCGTATCGTTTGTCCCGCCACTTCGTTACTGGACAACTTCGACCTGCAAGACGACTGTTCGCGTCTCGTGAGTACCCTGTTTTTCAAGCAGTTTTTGAAACGGCCGTTTCAGATCGCATCGATCGTCCCTAGTTCGAAGGCGCTGGTAGAGCGTGTCGCCAGCAAGATAGATTTTAGCCAGCCACGCGTCATCGCCGAGTACGGGCCGGGTGAAGGGGTGCATTCGCGCGAGATTGCACGGCGAATGTGTTCGGATTCACATCTGCTTCTGTTCGAGTTAGACCGAGCATTCGCGCGCGATCTGGAACGTCAGTTCGCTGGCGACCGGCGTGTGCGGGTGATTCATGGCGATGCAGCCTCGTTGCCGCACGAACTGAAACTTCACGGCATTGATTCCTGCGACTATATCCTTTCCGGTATTCCGTTCAGCATCCTCAAAATTGAAAAGAAACGCGCCCTATTGCAGAAAACACATGACGCACTGGCTCCGGGTGGCAGTTTCATCATCTATCAAGTCACAAACGAATTGAAGCAGCACGCGACTCACTTCGCACGCGCGGAATCAGAGTACTTCCTGCAAAACATACCGCCGATGTTCATCACGGTTTTCCAGAAAGCGCATCCGCTCGATCACCGTGAACGTAGGCCCCTGCCTGGGGCTAACTTTAGCGTTAGCGCGCACCGTTCGGCATGACGGAGAAGCCGACTCGAACAGAAAGAGATTCGATGGGCGAGATCACGCTTCCGGCGTCTGCTCTGCACGGCGCGTCGACTCACCGCGCAGTGCTAAATTTTCCGGTAAGCGGTTACCGGTTTTCACGACCGTTCATTCGCGCGCTTGGCTTGATTAAATGGTCTGCAGCGCAAGCGAATCATGATCTGGGTCTGCTTGATGCGGAGCGTTCCGCGCTGATCGTGCAGGCAGCTAAAGACGTTGTTGAAGGAAAACTAGACGACCATTTTCCACTCGATATTTTCCAGACCGGTTCCGGCACGAGCACAAACACCAACACGAACGAAGTCATCGCGAATCGATGCGCCCAGCTCGCAGGCAAACCGATCGGCTCGCGCGAATTGGTGCATCCCAACGATCACGTCAACATGGGCCAGTCTAGCAACGACGTGATCCCGTCTGCTATCCATATCAGCGCGGCGGAACAACTAAAAAGCTGCCTCATCCCGGCTCTCGCAAAACTGCACACAGCACTTGCGGCTAAAGCGAAGGAGTTCTGGAATGTTCTGAAGATCGGTCGAACCCATTTAATGGATGCGACTCCAGTTCGGCTCGGACAGGAATTCGCCGGTTACGCGCAACAGGTTGCCTATGCCAAAGAACGCGCGCAGAAGTCGATCGAAGTCTTGCGTGAGCTTGCGCTTGGCGGGACCGCAGTAGGCACCGGTCTAAACCGTCACGTTAATCTTCCAGAAAAAATGCTGCGGCACTTGGAGCAACACACTGGGATCGCGTTTTACGAGGCGAAAGACCATTTTGAAGCGCAAGGCGGAAAAGATGCAGTCGTTGAAGTGAGCGGTCACTTGAAAACGATTGCGGTCAGTTTGTTTAAGATTGCTAACGATATCCGCTGGCTCGGGAGCGGTCCGCGATGCGGGATCGGCGAGATCCAGCTTCCCGCGACCCAACCTGGCAGTTCCATCATGCCGGGCAAAGTCAATCCGGTAATGTGCGAATCAGTGATGATGGTCTGCGCGCAAGTGATCGGCAACGACACCACCATTACCTGGGCGGGAGCCAATGGAAACTTCGAGCTCAACGTGATGATGCCAGTAATGGCGCATAATCTTCTCGAGTCGATCCGGCTGTTGGCGAACGTGGTCGAAGCTTTCTGCGACAAATGTGTTCGCGGCATCGTGGCGAACGAAGAGCGCTGCCGCGAATTGATCGAGCTATCCATGGCGATGGTGACGAGTCTCGCGCCCAAAATTGGCTATGATCGCGCGGCTGAAATCGCGAAAGAAAGCGCAAGAACCGGCCGCACCGTGCGCGAGATCGCCCGCGAGAAAAAAGTCTTGCCCGAAAGAGAACTAGAACGCGCGCTCGATCCAGTCAAAATGACTCAGCCCGGTGGAAGCGGCTCGGAATGATCAAGTCGTGCAGCATTGAAACAAGTTAAAAGGTTAAGGGAGTTAAAAAGTTAGAACGTATCGGCGGATCGCTGAGCTGAATCTTTCCCCTTTTAACTTTGTAACCCTTTAACTTTTTACCGGCACAAGAGTATGGTTGCAAAGCTCGAAGGCCCGCGATTCTCTGGCGGAGCGAACATCGCGATTAAATGCCCAAGCCACACGTATGACCACACGGTGTCCTTTTATCGTGACACGCTGGGGCTACCTTTGATCGAAGAAGAAAAAGACGGCTGTATTTTCCAGTTCGGCCCAAACCGGCTATGGATCGATAAGGTACCAAACCTGAGTCATCCGGATATCTGGCTGGAGCTGGAAACAAACGACAGCGAAGCGGCCGCGTCCTTTCTCAAAGTGCATGGTGTCCCGCAGCGCGATGAAGTTGAGCAGCTTAGCGATGATTTCAACGGGTTCTTCATTTCAGCGCCAAACGGTGTGATCCACCTCGTTATCGGCCCCGAAGCCTAGCCGAAGTTAAAACGGTTAGGACCGTAGCAGCGTTAGGATCGGCGCTTCACCGCTGAGCGCCACGCCAGCGGCCAACCCATGTGCTCCAGCCGTAAAAGCCCAGTGGCTGCAACAAACCCGCCGTCGTCATCGAATCTATGTCGGCGCGGCTCGGTGTGATCTTGGCATTGGCATCAGCGCCGTAATAATCGTCAATGACCATCCAACACGCATCTGCAAATCTCCCGCGGTAGCATTCGATGTCGCGGCGTTTGGCTGCATCGGCATCAAGAATCAGGAGACCAACTTTTTCTGCTCCCAGCATTTCATTGACTGCGGAGATAGTTCTCGGATCAAAGGAACGGCCCTTGATAGTCGTGACCAATTCCGATACACCCTGCCTGGCAAGGTTCCGTTCCAGGTCACGGAAAATATTGCGCGTCCCGAGCCGCTTGTGTTTCACGCTGCCGCCCGGTTCGATGGCAATGAGCTTCTTCCGCGTGCCCGAATCGCGTACGCCGAATGCCGCAGCAATCGTCGCTCCGCCGACGAAGGCGCCGATCTCGAGAATATTGCCGGAGCAGATTTTCGAAAAATGGTAAATGAGAATCAGCACATCCAGATGCAACATGGAATATTTGTCGCGGATTTTTAGGAGCGTCGAATGAATCGGCTCCTGCCGGTACGCCATCAGAGTATGCATCAGGTCCAAGGAATCGTTGAGATGATTGACGATTTGCGCTTCAAGCTGCGATTTCACAGTCCCAGCAGAGCGTGCCGGACAATGTCGACCCATCATCACGAGGTCGCGTTCGACGCCATCAAGTCGCGCTACGGCCGGTAAAAATGCCCACCGCTCAAAGTTAAAACGCTGAAATAATTTCAAGCTTGGCTCGTTATGCCCGAAAATAAGACCGACGAGAGTCGTGATTCCAAGCGAAGGTGCGCGCGTAATCGCTTCTTCTAACAACCTTTGCCCCACCCCTCGACGCCGGAATTTTTGGTCAACGTAGACGCTGATCTCGGCAGTGGCGCGATACGCGGCTCGCGCCTGAAATTTTTTGAAATCGAGCCAGCCAATCACGCGACCTTCCAACTCTGCGACCCAAAACGGATAATGCTCCGGTGAATGTTCGCGGAACCACGGCAGTCGCGCTTCGACCGTCGTCGGTTCAAGTTCGGCCGTCACCATGCGCGTTGGCACAGTGGCGTTGTAAATCTCGATGATGGCCGGTAGATCGGCCTCAACAGCATCGCGGATGATCATTCGTAGGAAGTAACGTTTTTTAACCGTGGGCAGGTTAGATAGCGCAGCCCGTGTTTGACATTCACGGCTTGCGCTTCTTGCTCGGGCTTCGCTTTGCGGCGGGTGAACTCGTAGGGGCAAGCGTCGAATTAGGCGTCGTCGTCACCACTGGGCTCGGAATGGGAAACGCAAATGTCGGCGATTGTGAACCAGAAGCTGTTGGCGATATACTTGATGAAGGAGACGCTGTTGCACTCGGCGTCGCGAGGGGACTCGATACCGGCCTGGGAGTAGGCGAAGGAGGGACGATATTTTCCCAGCGATGCAGCGGTACGCTCGCTCCGCCGATTTCTTTAACGAGCGTTTCACAGCGCGCCTGAAGCTTTTCCAAATCCGGAGGACCAAATGGCTTTTCAGCAGTATCAGGAAAGATCAGGTAAGTCACCTTCAGATCGCTTACCGGGCGATTGTACGGCGTCGAAAGCGTGTTGATCTCTTTTGCTATACGCAGCGATGCCTCTCCGGCTTTGTCGTTAGGTCCAACATCGCCGACCAGGGCTGGATAAATCGCGTTGCCGAAAATAACGAGCGCGTGGTCACCAAGTTTAACCGGATCGCTGCCATGCAAAAATGCCCCTGGTACCACGATAAAGGGATCGGTCGCGCCGATCAGGAAGCTATACTTTTTTAGCGTGCCGACTTCTCCGCGCAACTGAGGGATGATGTTGCGCAAATCACGTTTGCGCGCGGGAGTCGTAGTTGAAAGCGCAAACTCAGCTTCCGCACGCTTCAATCCGTCTTCGGTAGCCGCAAGATATGGATTAGGTGCGGATGTCGTCTTTGGCCAGCGATAACTGGTAGAAGGCTTGAAATTTGCCGGTGTGCCAGTGCCAATCGGCATCCGATCAGCATCAGAGCCGTCAGCGTCCACGTCCATATCCGCCTGGAGGAGGAGGGCTTTTCGGTGCGTCTGTGGATGCTGAAGCTGCAAGACCGTTTGGCAATCGAAAAAGTTATGCCGCGAAAGAAGTACATCGAGGCGAGCGAGGTTTTCGCGTAGGGTTCTGACTTTCGTGTCGTAGAGCTGCGCATAAAGTGGTGAAACGGGCTCGAGTGCCAGCATCGTCGCCAATCCAGGCAAAAGGGCCGGTAATTGCGGGCTGACCTTGGCCAGCTCTTCAAGGGTCTTGTTTGGCGACGGTACTCGTGCCTGCAATTTCAGGTCGAGCACATAGCTGTCTGCTTCGGCCCGTTCGGTCGTTGCATCGGCGCCAGGTATCGTCTCGACTGTTGAATGGAGTGTGATGCCGTTGAACAATTTCGCGGTGTCCAGTTTTCCAGTGATGAGAGGCGGCCGCGTCGGGGCGGGAGTTGGCGTAGTAACGACTTCCAACGGCGCAACGTGCTGCAGGCGTTCGAGCGAGATCCAGCGATAAACAATCGCAGCGAAGAGCGCGCCGAAAATCACCAGCACCAGCCGCCGCCACGTCCGCAGACGAATCCTTCCCACGCGATTACTTTTTTACCCACGCGACAATAGCCGCGATCAGCCCGATCACACTTAGGATCGCCATCATCCCGGCGGGCATGACTCTTCCGGTTCGTATGAATTTGGGGACAAACTGCGCGGCGAGTAAAAGCGAGATAATAAATGCAGTTGCCAACCCGATTGCGCGGTGTTCGGGAAGCAGAAATGCCGCAACAAGTAGCAGTATCCCAGTGATTGATCCGGCAATGATCGACGCCATGCTGCCTGCCTTGACGTAACCAACAATCCCGCCGGCGATCGTCAGAACGCCGAAAGCAATAAAGTAAATTTTGGATGCTTCCATTGAACTACGGCTGGCGCATTGGTAAGCTAACAGCTCTGCGCTGTCCAGCGGTCGTTGTGAGCGGCTAGAGCGCGCGCCCGCTCGCGTCATTGTAGAATTCGATCTGCCGCCCCCCGAGACGACGTATCACACGCCAGCCGTGACTTTTCGCAAAGTCGCTAACATCCGCGTCCGACATTTCTCGGAGAATTCGCAGCTCCGCCGGCTGCGTCACCAAGTACTCCGACTTGATTGAGAGCATCTTGGCGATTTTCACTGCGAGAGCTGGCAGATGCTCGTGCACGGCGATTACTTTCTGGCTCGCCGCGGGGCCTGTAGTTGTAAGCGTTTTTTCGCAGGCAGGCGTGGCGGTCGTTTCGGTTTTCGATTAAGAGCCTGTCCCAGCGCGCGATGCGCCTTGCGACTCGGCGAAGGGCCGCGCGCGTTCGGTTTTTCCATATCGAAACAGAAATTGAACCATGAGGTCGGAAATTGCGAGCAGGCTTTGTTGCGCAACTGGCGCGGTCACTCCGATCGGCTAAGTTTACAGATGGTTTCCGAAACGATCGAGCTACGCGGGCATATTATTGATTCTCTTATTCTGCCTAAGGTTCTGGATCAAATTCTGACCCATGGCGCGAATTTCAAGATCGGGGAGATCAAGATTGGGGAACGGCGCGCGGACCAGAGTTTCGCGCGAATTGAAGTGTCGGCCGAAACAAGCGAAGCGCTTGACGAACTGATTTTGCGCCTTCGCCAGCACGGAGCCGAAGTGATTGAGCGTGCAAATGTACAACTCGCCATCGCGCCTGCAGACGGAGTTTTTCCCAGCGATTTTTACGTGACGACTAATCAACAGACCTTTGTTCGTTTCGGCGACAAGGAAATCGAGGTGCGTCCCGCAATGATCAACAGTGCGATTGCGCTTGATCGAAAAAAAGAATCGGCGCAGGCAGTCAAGTTTTTCGACGTTACCAAGGGAGACGAAATTGTGGTCGGTCATCAAGGCATCCGCGTCGTGCCAGTGCAGCGTTCAACGACGCATACCGATGTTTTTCAATTCATTAATACGATTGTTGATGCCGACGAGCCAAAATCCGCCATCATTCGCGAACTGGCTGAGGCGTTGCGAAGCGCACACGCAGCGAAGGGTAAGATCGCAATTGTCGCCGGCCCGTCAATTGTACGGACCGGCGCTGGTCACCATTTAGTGCGCCTGATCGAAGCAGGTTATGTCAATCGCCTTTTCGCTGGAAATTCATTTGCCGCGTATGATGTGGAACGTGCTCTCTACGGAACCGCGTTGGGAATGAATCCCGATCTTGCCGTTGCGCGAGGCGGACATGAGAACCATCTGCGTGCCATCAATACCATTCGCGAAGCCGGTGGAATTTCCGCTGCCGTGCGGCAAAAACTCCTTACTCGCGGCGTCATGCATGCCTGTGTTAGCCACGATGTTGATATTGTACTGACTGGCGCGATTCGCGACGAGGGACCGATTCCGGGCGTAACGACCGATGTAATTGAAGCTCAAAAGGTCATGCGCCAAAAGCTCGCCGATGTAACTCATGTGATGCTGCTAGCAACCGTCCAGTATTCACTTGCTGTAGCCAGCATGCTCGCGCCCAATGTAAAAACAGTATGCGTTGACATCGATCCAACTGCTGTGGAGCGAGCGGTCGAACACCAACCCCTGCAGGCGATCGGCCTGGTGACGGACGTGGAACCCTTTCTGCAGGAGTTGGCCGATTATCTTACTGAGTCCCGCATTCGGGAGTAAATTGCCAGTTCTATGCGCGAGCTGCTTCTCTGTCCGCCCGACTACTACGGCATTGAGTACGAGATCAATCCCTGGATGAACCGCGCCCGCGGCGCCGACGCAGCTTTGGTGCAAAAGCAGTGGAAACAATTGCATGCGCAACTCTCGAATCTCGAGTGCGACGTTCATTTGATTCCACCTCAGCACGGACTTCCAGATATGGTTTTCACGGCCAACGCCGGATTGACCGTTGGCCGCAAATTTATCCCCAGTAATTTTCGCCATAAGGAGCGCGCGGGCGAGCAGCCGTTTTTCGCGAAATGGATGGAACAACGCGGTTATGAAGTGAATTGGTTGCCGGAGAATCTTTATTTCGAAGGTGAAGGCGACGCGCTTTTCGGCGGCGATGCGCTGTTTTGCGGTTACAAGTTTCGTTCTGACATTCAGTCTCATCGCGCCATAGCGGACATGTTTGGCTGTCTCGTGGTCTCAGTGGAATTGGTCGATCCACGCTTTTATCATCTCGATACCTGCTTTTGCCCGCTGCCAGACGGCTCTGCATTTTGGTTTCCCTCAGCCTTCGATGAATATGGCCAGCGCGCAATTCGCGAACATGTGACGGGCTTGATTGACG
The DNA here is from genome assembly GCA_046731855.1 of Verrucomicrobiota bacterium. Lineage (GTDB taxonomy): Bacteria > Verrucomicrobiota > Verrucomicrobiia > Chthoniobacterales > UBA10450 > Udaeobacter. The sequence goes on from JBKPLX010000162.1 coordinate 38,988, forward strand.
TTTTGCCGGAGGAAGCGATGCACTTTTCTTGCAACGCGGTCGTCATCGAACGGGATATCGTCCTGCCCGAAGGCGCGCCCCGACTCGTCGCAGCGCTGCAAGGCCGCGGCTATCAGTGCCACGCATTGCCAATGAGCGAATTCATCAAAGCCGGAGGGGCCTGCAAATGCCTCACCATGTTTATGCCGCAAAGAGAAAAGTGTTAACCTCGTAGGGACGGACCGCTTGGCGTCCGTGAAGTTTCGCACTGCTTAGCGATCCCGCGCTATCGACTTTCGCTTTGCCTGCAGCGCGGCCTCGATCTTGCCCAGGGGTAGGCAATTCATCACATCCTCCCTGGTCAGCCACCCTTTGCGTGCGATCCCGATTCCAAACCACAGGTCTTGCAGTCGCTCTGTCCGATGCGCATCGGGATTGATCACACATTTCACTCCTTTTTGCTTCGCCAACGGCCACCAGCGCCAGTCGAGGTCGAGGCGTTTCGGCGCAGCGTTGAGCTCGATCCATGTCCCTGTACGCGCTGCTGCATCAAGGATTTTCGGAATATCAATTTGATAGGGATCTCGCTTCAGGAGCAATCGGCCAGTTGGATGGGCCAGCATCGTAACAAACGGATTCTCCATGGCCTGGATCACGCGCCGGGTCATGTCCGCTTCAGTCAAGTTGAAAACCGAATGAACAGACGCCACGACATAATCGAGCGCCGACAAAATTTCGTTTGGAAAATCAAGCGAACCATCGCGCAGAATGTCGCATTCAACACCGGCAAAGAGACGAAAGCCGCGCAGTTTCTGATTCAGCGTTCGAATGCTGGCGACTTGGAAGCGCAGCTTCGCTTCGTCGATTCCATGTGCCTGAGTCGAGCTGCGGCTGTGATCTGCGATTCCGAGGTACTCGAGTCCCAATTCTTGTGCGGCGTTCGCCATCTCTTCGATGGAGTTGTGCCCGTCGCTCGCAGTGGTGTGACAATGAAATGCGCCGCGCAGGTTTTCTTTCTCAATAAGTTTCGGCAAGGCATGGTTCTCGGCAGCTTTAAATTCACCCCAATTCTCCCGCAACTCCGGCGGAATAAAATCAAGATCGACCGCCCGATAAACGTCTGCTTCTTCGTGCACCTTTGGAATTTTTTTTACCGGCCTTTTCTTTTTCGCTTTCGGATCGACCGGAAGCGGAGCGAGCCGGTATTCGTTAAGCGTCCAGCCGCGCTGAAGCGCACGGCTGCGTAATTCGATGTTGTGCTCCTTGTTTCCGGTGAAGTAAGCGAGCGCGAAAGGGTATTCCGTGGTGCTCACCACTCGCAGGTCGCACTGCACTCCCGATCGCAGTCGCACGCTCGATTTGGTAGGCCCTTGGGCAATAATCGATTCAACCAGTGGATGGGAAACGAAAAATTTCGTGATGCTCTCGGGTTTCTTTGTCGCCACCAAAAGATCCAAATCGTGCACGATTTCTTTTCGCCGCCGATAGCTTCCAGCCAGATCGACCTGCAAAGCGTCGCTGTGTGCTGCAAGATCAGATCGCAATGTTTCTGCTTCCGTTGCGACCTGCCCAAATTGGAACGAACCTGCGTGCGCTGCTCGTTTTGCGATGATATCACAAAGTTTTTGCTGGGTTGTTTCGCCAAAACCGGGCAGTTCAGCCACACGCCCGGTTTCGCACGCCTTTCGCAGCTGCTCGATGGAACTGATCTGAAGTTTGTCGTAAAGGGCTTTGATCTTCTTGGCTCCAAGCCCGGGCAGTGAGAACAATTCGAGAACTCCGGACGGGAATTCAGCCCTCAATTCCTCCAGATATTTCAGCGATCCATTCGCCGCGAGTTCCTTGATCTTAAGAGCAATGCTCTTCCCGATTCCTGGAATGTTCGACAGCGCTTCTTCATCCTGAAAATTGGTGACATTCCCTCCAAAAGTTTCGATTGCACGCGCGGCATTGGTATAAGCCCGGATTTTGAAAGGGTTTTCGTTCTTCAATTCCAGTAGCGTCGCGATTTGCTCCAGCACGCCAGCGATTTGCTCCTTGGTCATCACCAAAAACCGTTACTCCGAATCCTGCCGCCGTCGATGGTCCCGTTTCCGTCCGCTAGCCGTCCAAACGCAACTTCCAGTCAATCCGATTGTGCGAACAGTGTGGTTTTGCCGGTGCTGGTCACATCCGACCTCGCCGCTGGTAGAATTGGTAGCGCTCGATAATTGAGTCGACGTACTTCCGCGTTCCTGGAAAGTCGATGTTCTGTAGGAACTGCTTCACCGGGATGTCATTGGCGCTTCCGCCGCTCCACCGTTCCGCGCGACTGGCGCCTGCATTGTATTCGGCCAGTGCAAAAGGCGTGGGATCTGGCTGCGCTGCCCAGCGTTCAAAAGCACGATGCAAATACCATGCGCCAGCCTCCAGATTGGTTTTCGGGTCAAAAAGTTGGTCCACTTGGAAAGTGGTGATCTTGTTTTCGCGTGCCCATTCGCTGGCCGCTCTTTCGCTCACTTGCATGAGTCCTCGCTCGGCGTGAGTCCCATGTTTTCTCGGGTCGAAGCGGCTTTCACGCCAAACGACTGCTTTCACAAGCATCGGATCGAGATGATGTTCCGCTGCGACGGCGCGAATCAGGCGATCGTACTGATGAAACCGCGCCGGGCTCATCCATTCGTAAAACGTGTAAAGCGGATCGCCTGACCGCGCGGCGAGATAAGCGAAACCTGCGGCAAGCGCCAACATTACACAGAGGAGCAGTTTGAACAGAAATCGTATCACTTCGGCATCAAATCTCGTGCTCCTGCTCTCCCGAGCAATTAAATTAACGCGGTGTCCATGACGAAACCCCGTTACGTTCGCGTCATCATTGATCGGGCAATTCACCGCGAGCTCGACTATGCCCTGCCAGAAGGCTTGATGAACCGAGTCGGAGTTGGCTCCCGCGTGCGCGTACCGTTTCGAGACAAATCAGCTCTTGCGACGGTAATCGCTGTCACGGAACAGAGCGAAGCGAAAGGCATCCGGCTAATCGAAGCGGTCGTGGGCGAAGCGCCGATCTTGAGCGAACGATTGCTCGAGCTAGGCAGATGGATAAGCGCCTATTATTGCTGCCCGATCGAAACAGTGATGCGCAGCTTATTGCCGCAAGTCATCCGGCGCGCGGAAGTCGGATGGAAAAAGCAATTGTTCGTCCAGCCCGGGCGAAAGATCGAAAATGAACAACTTGAGAAGTTGCGAAAACGAGCACCCCGGCAGGCAGAACTTCTGGAGGCGATCCTGCGCTTGGAAGCACCGATCCGCGCGTCGCAACTCCTGCGGCAAACTTCCCTCGATAGTCAGACGCTTCGTGCGCTGGTGAAACGTGGTCTGGTGGAGTTGCGCGAAGAAGCCGTCGTGCGCGATCCACATGCTGACGAACAATTCGTCGCGACGTCGAACCTGGTTCTCAACCAGGAACAAACGCTCGCGCTTAACGAAATCGCATTAGCGCTCGATTCACCAGAAAAGGCGCGCGCGATTTTGCTCCACGGCGTGACCGGTTCCGGCAAGACCGAAATTTATCTCCAGGCTATTCGTGCCGCGCTTGAGCGCGGACACACAGCAATTGTGCTCGTCCCTGAAATTTCGCTAACGCCACAAACGGTCGAACGTTTTAAAGGCCGGTTCGCCGATGTGCAGGACGCAGTCGCGGTGTTGCACAGCCATTTATCCGAGGGCGAACGTCACGATGAATGGCACAAGATCCATTCTGGCCGCGCGCGGATCGTAATCGGCGCGCGCAGCGCGATCTTCGCACCGTTGAAAAATCTGGGACTCATCGTTGTCGATGAGGAACACGAGACGACATACAAACAGGAAGAAGCTCCCCGATATCACGCGCGTGACGTCGCGATCGTGCGCGCGAAGATTGAGAAATGCATCGCCGTCCTGGGAAGCGCCACGCCGTCACTCGAGAGTTATCACAATGCTACAATTGGAAAGTATCGGCTGGTTACACTTACACAGCGGATAGACGAAAAGCAGATGCCACTCATGCGCGTTGTCGATCTTCGCCAGGAGCGGCGGAAGGAGAAGTCGGCAACGATCTTGTCTGAGAAATTGCGCGCAGCAATTGCCGATCGGCTCGAAAAACGAGAACAGACCATTCTGTTCCTGAACCGGCGCGGCTTCTCCACTTCGCTCCTGTGTAGCAATTGTGGCGAAGCGCGCAATTGTCCCAATTGCAGCGTCGCGCTCACCTTTCATCGGCACCCCGCAGCCGCCGGGCGGTTGAGCTGTCATTTGTGCGGGCACACTGCCGCGGTGCCAAAGAAATGTCCGGCTTGCGGAAAAGATGCACTCATTTACGCGGGATTCGGCACAGAGAGGGTCGAATCAACCGTGTCGCAAATTTTTCCCAAAGCTGTTGTGCGTCGTATGGATGCAGACTCTATGACGCGCAAAGAAGCGTATCGTGAAACTCTGAGGAACTTTCGCGCCGGCAAGATCGACATCCTGGTCGGCACGCAGATGATCGCGAAAGGTCTCCATTTTCCGAACGTGACGCTGGTCGGAATTATCAATGCAGATCTGGCGCTGCATCTGCCGGATTTTCGCGCAGGCGAACGCACGTTTCAGCTTCTCACCCAGGTCGCCGGACGCGCCGGACGCGGTGAAACATCGGGTGAAGTTTTTGTGCAAACCTACACGCCGTTCAGTCCGTCGATTCAGTTCGCGCGCCACCATGATTTTTCCGGCTACTTTCAACAGGAACTCGAATTTCGTGAACGCTGCGATTTTCCGCCGTTCAACCACGCAATCCTGATCACGGTGCGCTCTCGGCACGAAGGGCGCGCAAAATTGTCGGCGGAAACATTACAGCGCCGGTTGAAAGAAGCGCTGCCGCAGGAATTTATTTTAGGCGACGCGACGCCCGCGCCACTCGAAAAATTACAAGGCCAATTCCGCTTTCACATCTTGATCCGCGGCGAAGCCATTATGCGCTTGAGCCGGCTCGTCCGCGAAACCATCGACAAACTGCCATTCCCCGAAGACGTCACAGTCACCGTCGACGTCGATCCTTATCAGTTGCTGTGAGGCTTCTAGGAGGGTGCCGCTCAGACAATCGTTGAACACGGGGCCGGCAGGCTGAGATTTCGACCTCCGCTCCAGTGAATGGAATCAAGACGCGTCTGACGTAAACAGCTCGCCAAATTCCACCCGCGCCCATTTTGCGAAACCTTGAGCAAAGAGTTTCGGATTGGCGGAATGCAATTTAAAACCCGGGATCAGGCACCGGTGCGCGCGATTGGTCTTGCCCAGCATGCGACGTTTGCGACGACGACGCGCAATTTCAGCAAAACGGCGGTTATAGGTTCGCATAAAACGAAAAATCGGGCCGACCCCTGTAGCCGAAAACGGCGGAACCAGCAGAGCGTTCTCGCCATACCTGAATATTCGGGATACCACGCCCAGGTAGTAAAGGCAAAGGTCGAAGATTAGGGCAGTGCTCATCAGGTCAAATTCGCCCATGTATTCGTACTTATCCTTGTAAACGGCCTCGAACCAGCAACGATGAGATCTTGCCAAATCGCGATTGTGCCTCTCGACTAACGCACTCATCGCTTCGCCTCTACGCTGCGCACTGATCAGCGCTGCTGCGCGCGACGTCGTGAATGAGATCCAATCCATGCCTGGGCTGTAAAATGGATCCATGAACGCCGCCGCATCCCCGACCAGTACAAAGCCATCTCCTGCAAAAGTCGTGCTGTAATAAGCGAGATTTTTCCGCCAGTGGACATCTTCCTCGTCAAATCGCGCATCGACCAGAATCTCTCGTCCGACCGGATGCTTCATCAGAAAGGACTTGAGCCGTTCGCCGAGTTTTCCGCCGTCCTGGGGCCAGTCAACGAGTCTTTGATCAAAAACCACGCCGACACTTACATCACCGCCTTTCAGCGGAATCCACCAGCTCCACCAGCCGTCGCCGATCACGTGATTGGTAGCAGTGTTGCGTGTTGCGTAAACAGCGCGCGACCATGAGGGATATTTCTCGGCCAGCTCGCGGCTGTCCCAGTCCTTGACGCCTTTCCATCTCGACCACGCCGCTGCAGTCGGATGTTCGGTGTTGGATTTCCACCAGCCTTCTTTACGAGCCAGAATTGCAGCTACACCCGACGCATCAACGATCCAACGCGAGCGAACTGTCTTGGTGCCGTCGCCGTGGCGAAATGTTACTGTCTGTTCCTTTTCCGGCTGTAGTTGCACATCGATTATTGTCGCCGGGCGCAGAATCTCCGCACCAGCAGCACCGGCGCGGCGTAGCACCTCTTCATCAAACGTGGCACGATCCAGTTGATACGAAGGCACACGTACTTGATAAAGCGGCCCGAGTTCGCTCGCTTCCGACAGCGTCTTTACTTGGCCGTTTGTAAACCAAAACCGCAATCCTTGCTTCGCCAGGTGCGACTCGTTGAGATATTGCGTCAATCCCAGCACTCGGCCCATGAAATATGCACTGACCTCGACAGTCGCTTCGCCCACGCGCCGCGAAAGTTTTGTCGATTTCTCCAGAATCAAGATACGAATTCCCGGATTTTGCCTCAATAGGAGCGTAGCGGTCGCTCCCCCGGAAAGCGCGCCTCCCATGATCACGACATCATAAACGTCCACATCATCCGACTGAGGTGGCTTTACGTGGGATTCCATTTTAGGAACAAATAGTTTTCTTGGTGTGGGCTTGCTACGTCAAGAGAGCAATTGATTAACAACCGAGTCGCGGGGCAGTGTTAGTCGCCGCGGTTGCAAGAGCGCGACCGAAAAGCTGCCTTGTTGTTGCTGGCCTATGAAAGTCGCGAAGGTCAGGCTCCGTTATTCATGGAACCTTTGGAAGACATTTCATTTGGGTAACCGGCATCTCGGTCGCGCCGAAAAACGCGGCGCGCTATCTTGAAACGTTTCTGAATGGATATCATACCGAAGAACAGCTGGTTCAGGAAGCGCGTCCACAAACTCGCGTTCCACTTACCGGCAAGCATCGTGGCGACCGATCGAAAGATCAGCGTCGGTGGTTCCGGGCTGAAAAAAACGTCCCGAAACTGCGGTGTGTAGAAGCCCACCACAAACCGGCGAAACGTCTCGAATCGTTTTCGCTGACGACGAGAAAACGCTGCGAGGCTCGAGGCTGAGAAGTCATTTCTCGCCAGTGCTCTGTCGAGCTCCGCAGCAGCTTCAATTCCCGACTCCATCGCGATTGAGACTCCCGTCGAAAATACGGGATCGAGAAACGATCCTGCGTCGCCGGCGAGGATCCACCGATCGCCAGCATAGGCCGAAGCGCTGTACGAGAAATCTTTCTCAACGCGTACGGGCCACTCGCGCCGGGCCTCGCGCATTAGCTCATCGACCATCGGAGTATCGGCGATGGTGCTGTTAAGCGTCTCCTCCGGGGAACCGTTCGCCAATCTGCGATAAAGGACCTTTGGTAGAACTACGCCGACACTGGTTAACTCTTTTGAAATTGGAATAAGCCAAAACC
>JBKPLX010000163.1:0-14109 GCA_046731855.1 Verrucomicrobiota bacterium
ATGAAATTTTCCGTCAATTGGTTACGCGAATTTGTTGATCTTCCAGAAAAACCGGAAGAGATCGCTGATTTACTCACTCGCGCCGGCGTTGAAACGGAAGATATCGAGACCCGCGGAGCGAATGTCGACAAAGTGATCGTCGCGCAGATTATTGGGTCATCTCGCCATCCCAATGCGGATCGTCTTAGTGTCTGTGAAGTTGATGATGGTAGCGGCGTAAAACGCCAGATCGTTTGCGGCGCGAGCAATTACAAAGTCGGCGACAAAGTTCCGCTCGCTTTGCCGGGCGCCAAGCTGCCAAACGGACTGGAGATCCGTGAAAGTAAACTGCGCGGTGTCGAATCCGCAGGAATGCTTTGCAGCCCAATCGAACTCAGCCTCGGAGAAGACGCTTCCGGCCTCTTGATTCTGTCGCCTGATGCAAAGATTGGTGCGCCCATCGGCGATCTTTTCCCAGCTGACACGATTCTGGACGTCGAGATCACGCCAAACCGCGGTGATCTGCTGAGCCATTTTGGTCTGGCCCGCGAAATTTCAGCGCTCACCGGAAAAACACTTACGTCAACCGCACGCGAATCGAAAATTCCCGTGAAGAAGACCGGCGTGAACATCACCTCAACTCGCGAATGTCCGTTTTTCTCCGCGCGCAAGATTGACCATGTTACGGTCGGACCGAGTCCGCAATGGTTGCGCGCGAAGATCGAGAATGTTGGGGTTCGCTCGATCAACAATATCGTCGATATCTCGAACTTCGTAATGCTCGAGCTTGGACAACCGACGCACGCGTTCGACGCCGATAAATTGAAAGGCGGCATCAACGTGCGCCTGGCACGTGACGGCGAAAAATTTCTCGCGCTCGATGGAAAGACTTATTCGCTCAAGCCGGACAATTGTGTTGTCGCCGATCAGGAGCGCGCGATTGGAATCGGTGGCGTAATGGGCGGTGAAGAAACAGGCGTGACTGAGTCAACCAAGAATGTCTTGCTGGAAGCTGCTTATTTTTTGCCGGCGAGTATTCGTAGGACCGCGCGCGAATTAAATCTACCGAGCGATGCCAGTTATCGATTCGAGCGCGGCGTCGATCCTGAAATGGTGCTCCGTGCGTCGCAGCGGGCCACTGAATTGATTCAAGAGATCGCGGGCGGAACACCGGCAAAGGAAATCAACATCGCCGGCAAGCTGCCGGCGGACCCTGCCGACGTTTCGTTGCGCTACGAGAAATGCGATCGCGTTGTTGGGATCGGCATCAAACCGAAAACGGTCGACGAACTTTTGACCAGATTCGGTTTGAAGAAAATCAGCGCGGCCGAAATAACGAAATGGAAAATTCCAAGCTACCGGCCGGATTTGCAGCGCGATGTCGATCTTATTGAAGAAATCGTGCGAGCGTATGGCGCCGAGAGAATTCCGGGAACGGACCGCAGCCGGTTCACGCCTTCGAGCGCGGCTGACCACGCGCACGATTTGGAATTACAAATGCGCCAACGACTGGTCGCAGCCGGCCTTAATGAAGTGCGGACGTCAAAGTTGCTTCCCAGGGAAAGACTCGCATTTGGAGAAAATGCGATCGATTTACGTAATCCGCTGAGCAAAGATCACGTGGCACTACGCCCCAGCTTGCTGCCGGGCTTGCTGGACGTACTTGACCACAACATTCGTGCGGGCGCGGAATGCGTCGCGATCTTTGAAACAGGCAAGGTTTTCGAACCACCGAGCGGCACGGAAGAGAAACGAATAGCGATTCTCCTCTGGGGCAATGCTGGCGGTGAACGTCATTGGCGGAACGAAAAACGCCGCGTTGATTTCTTCGATCTAAAAGGCGCGATTGAACTGGCAAGAACCGGTTTGTCTTTTCGTCGCGGTCAGCATGCCAACTTTGCGTTAGCTGTAGAAATCACAGGCGGTAATCAACTGGTTGGGCTCGCTGGACGGCTAACAAATTCGCTCGCATCAACTGTCGACGCACCAGGCGGTGTGTTTGTTGCCGAAGTATCGCTCGAATTCCCGCTTGGCGGTTTGGGGTCGCGCGCGACTTTCCGCGAACTTGGGAAATTTCCAGCTGTCTCGCGCGACATTGCGATGATTGTTGCCCAAGATTTGACCCACGAAAGAATATGGGAATTGATTTTCCATCCGCCGGAACCGTTGTTGGAACGAGTTGAATTTTTTGACCTCTTTGCCGGCCCTGAAATCGGTGAAGGCAAAAAGTCGCTCGCATATCGATTGACATATCGCGACCAGAGTCGCACACTGACAAGCGAGGAAGTGAACGCAGCGCATGCGAAAATTCGCGAGCGATTGCGAAGCGACCTCGGCGCAGAATTGCGGGAATAGTTCTTTGACAGTGCGAGAGTCGTTTGTTGAGGGTTGGGAAGAAAACCAGTGCTTTTCTCTCAACTCTCAACCAGCGGCTCTCATCAGTCGCGGGTGTTTTCGCGCTTTACCCTGCGATGTTCGAGATTACAGGTGGGATTCCCGAACCGATAATTGGCTAACCTAAGGAGACTGAGTCGCTCGGAGAAGATGGCAGGCCTTAATTGGAAGTCAGACGCTGCGGCGACGGTTGTCCGCCCGTTACGAAAAGGGAACGGGAGATCCGCCTAAACGGCATCAGTGGGGTAACATTTAAAAAAAACCCGGATCGAGTTTTCGATCCGGGTTTTTCGTTTCGGCGTTCAGTGTTTCAACTGATTTGAAAATAGCGCGCGAAGATCGACAGTGCGCGGTGACATGCGCGCCCTGTTAGCTCTCGAAGACGGTCGATTTTTCGAGGGCGAATCATTTGGCGCAACCGGTACCCGTGTAGGCGAGGTTTGTTTCAACACGGCCATGACCGGTTATCAGGAAGTGTTGACCGATCCTTCCTATCGCGGGCAGATCGTGGCGATGACTTACCCGTTGATCGGCAACTACGGCACGAATTCGCTCGACCAGGAAAGCCGCTCGCCGCACGTTCGCGGGTTTGTCATCGAAGAGTTAAGCGAAATTCCCAGCAACTGGCGCTCGGAAATGTCGCTCGATGAATATTTGAAGAGATGGAACATCCCCGGTGCGCAAGGAATTGATACCCGCGCACTGACCCGGCATCTGCGCACCCGTGGCGCGATGAAAGCGTGTTTGACAACGGAAGAAATATCGCCGGAAGAAGCGACGCAGCAGGCCATCCAAGGCGAGGGCGTGATCGGCGTGGATTACGTTCGCGAAGTTTCAGCGCGAGAAATTTATCAATGGGATCCGGAGGACAAACTGAGTGAGCCGTGGTCGATCGGATCCAGTAACGGTGGAATCAAACCCAATCTTCCGCCAGTTCGGTTTCGCATCGCGGCGTACGATTACGGAATCAAAGAAAACATCCTGCGACTTCTGCGGCAGAAAGGTTTTCGCGTTACGGTTGTGCCGGCAATCACAACCGCGGAAGAAGTGCTCGCGCTAAATCCGGATGGTGTTTTTCTGTCCAACGGACCAGGAGATCCCGCGGCTCTCCCGTATGCCCACAAGGCAACGCACGATTTAATGGGCAAGAAACCCATTTTCGGAATTTGCCTCGGCCATCAGATTCTTGGGTTCGCATTCGGCGGATCGACTTACAAATTGAAATTTGGGCATCATGGCGCGAACCAGCCGGTGAAGGATTTGAGCAGCGGCAAGGTGGCGATTACGGCGCAAAATCACGGGTTCGCAGTCGATCCCGGTTCGCTGCCATCCAACGTAGAAGTGACACATATTAATTTGAATGACGGCACCGTAGAGGGAATGCGGCACAAGGAACTGCCAATCTTCAGCGTGCAATATCATCCCGAAGCCGCGCCCGGTCCGCATGACGCATCGTACTTCTTCGACCAGTTCGCAGATCTGATCGAAAGGGAAAGGTAAGGCGCGCTTGCCGAGCGCCGAACGTCTTGTCGATTCGGTGGCGCATTGACCAACACGCCGAGCAGTCCACATTTGTCTCATGTTCAATTCAACAACTAACAGACACGCGATTCTCAAGATCGCAGCCGCTGCGACCGTGTTCGTCGCATTGACAGCTGCTCCACTCGCGATCGCGCAGGAACATGAGCATGGCAGCGACACGGCCGCTTCCAAAGAAGTGACCGGCGAAGTAGTCGATATGATGTGCTACGTCGATCATAATGCGGTTGGCGAAAAACATGGCCAGTCCTGCGGGGCGAAGTGCATCAAGGGCGGTGGGCCAGTCGGTATTGTAAGCGAAGGCAAAGCGTATCTGGTCGTTGGCGAACACAAGCCAATCAACGAGCAACTCGCTGAATACTGCGGTAAAAACATCACCCTGAAAGGCAAGCTTGCTGAGCGTGGCGGCATCGCCATGATCGAGAACGCCGAGATCGTCAAGAAATGACGTGGCACACGCTTCCAGCCTGTGGGGCCGGCGGGCGTCTCGCCTGCCGGGTATAACTAAGTGACTCTGTCGGTCTCAAGAGTAACGCGTGCGAGGACTCACAGGGACGAACGCCCACCTGCCCCACAGACAAGATGTCTGTGCTACTTATAATACGGTCGCAATGATGGTCGTAGCTTTCCGACCTTAAGAACTGTTTCAACTTGCAAATCAGAAACCGGCGCATCCGCGAATTTGTGAATCTCGCCTGCCTCGAGCGCCGCGATCGGCAATCCATTCAAAAATAAAACCCGATTTGCAGTCAGCGCAGCGATTCGCTGGCCCGGCGTCAGAATGCCTTGCAAGTTCAGCGGATCCGCAGCGCTCAGGGCGATCATCTCATCACTTTGCGATGCCTTGCGAATGGAACGCAAAAGGCCGATGGCCTCGGGCAGGGCAAATTGTTCGCCGCTGATTCCTCCCACAAAATAGCCCCCACGAATCTCGCCCCGGGCCTCCCAGCGGCGATAAATTCGCCCCAGCTCATACCATGTGACCGGGAAACTCTCGCGCTCGAGCAAACGGCGAAACACGACTCCATAGCGATGCAACAACACCCGCCCAAATTGCTCAATCGCAGCGTCGCGCGCAGAACCTTCCGCTCCATTTCCGGACGGCTTTGAGGCGACGTCCGTTCTTAGCAGCGACCAACGTCCTGCAAACTCGATGCTGGCAAGATTCGTTTTGCCTCCTCGTTTCCCGATATTCCGACCAAACGTGGGACGCTTGTTTGACGGCACCAGAAGAGCTCGCAGTCCATCGAAACTATCCGAAGTCACCAGACCGAGTGCGGCAAGTTGCGACAAAGCTTCTTCAACTTGCGAAGGCAGCAGCCCGCTGCGGCGCACGAGCTCGGCGAAAAAGAGCGCCCCACCACCTGCAAGTGTATCGAACAGCGTTCGACCGGCACCAGAGAGGTCAATCTCCGAATCCGCCTGCGTCAGCACCAGCCAATGTCGGAGGTTCTCGCGTTGATAGAGCGCGATGGGACTGGTCCGCAACGGAGCGCTCGTGCGCGTGCTTGGATTTTGCGGCGCGCTCAGGCGTGCCCAGCCAATCCGTCCCGAAAAACAAAGGCGGTCGAGCCATTCGGGATCATAGTCGGCAACGCGCGCGGCGAGAACCGCGGATTCCCACGCGGCCAACGGCAGCTCGCAACCGTCGAGTTGCTGGAGAACAGATTGCAAACCTTCAGGACCTTCGGCGCGGTGTTCCCGATCGGCACGCTGCCATGCGAAAAGAAAGCGGTAGAATTCCTGCGGTGAGACAGGTTGAATCTCCGCGCGCAACCTATCGATCGTGAGCCGATGAATACGCGCCAACAACCTGCGGTCACACCATTCCTGGTCGGTTGCGTGCGGGCGAAACGTTCCGCGCAACACAAATCCTTCGGCTTCGAGCGCCAGTAATGCCGCGTCGATGTCCGATCGTGGCAATACCAATCCATCTGACAGCTCACCAACAGTAATCGGTCCGCAAACTTCCATTCGCCCACGAACCAGTTCGCGGATGGTGTTCACGGGTTCCCAGGTTTTTCCGCGCGCTGAGTCGGGAACAACCAATTCAGGCTCGAAACGCGCGTCGGGATAAATCGCCTGGATCATTGGAACCCATTCCGCAGCAATCCAGAATGTCTTGGTCGCCGCACCGTTTTGGCGTCCGCTATCGCTATGGCGCCGTTCCAGCACTTTCTCACCGTCTGCAAGCGGCGCAGCAGCGCCGCACTCAAGAGCCCCGCGGTCGTCTTGATCTAGCGCGAGAAGAATCAGCCGTGTTGCTCGGTTTTCAGCTGCAAGTATCGACAAGAATTGCTCTGCACACTCGCCCTCCGACGTTCGCTGCACTTCTTCCGGCGTCATTACGCCGAGCAACATCAATGCGTCGTGCAACTCATCGGCGTTCGTTGCTTCAGGCCACGCTTCCTTTTCCACTTTCTCGATCGCTGCCGCATCAAGAACGCCTAAACCATCGCTGCTCCGGCTGCCGCCGGACTCCGACGCCCGACGCGTGTATACGGCCTGGGTGCGGCGTTCTTCCAAAGGCGCGTTGTCCAGAAATGCATAGGGCCGCGCGTTGAGGATCTCAGACGCAAGCGGCGATGGCTCCGGCAAGTCGCGCGCAATGCAGCGGATCTGGCCGCGTTCGATCTTGCGCAATAGTTCTTCCAAACCCTCGATGTCCATCGCTTCGGTCAAACAATCCTCGATGGTCTGCTTCACGAGCGGATGATCCGGAATTTCGCGATCACCCACGATATGTTCCAGACAAGCAAGCTGATCGGGGAAAACTGCCGCTAAAAGATTCTCTGACTCCATGCGCTGCAACGGCGCTGCAAGTTTTGCGCCGCCACGAAAACGAGGCACCGCAAGTGAACGCGTCGCGTTCCAGCGCCAGCGAATGGTGAACATCGGCGCGTCGAGCAATGCCTGAACGAGCAGGTCGCGAACCGTTTTCGAATTCAGATAACGAAAAACTTCTTCGAGCGGAAATGAGTGCTGTGTACCGAGCGAAATCACAATCGCGTCGTCGGTGGCGGCTGCTTGCAGTTCAAAATTGAATGAGCGGCAAAAACGTTTTCGCAGCGCCAGGCCCCAGGCGCGATTGATCCGGTTGCCAAATGGCGAGTGAATGACTAGCTGCATCCCGCCCGATTCATCGAAGAAGCGTTCCATCACCAGAGTTTGCTGTGAAGGAATTGCGCCAAGCGAACGATAAGCGTCGGAGAAATAGTCGCCTAACTGTTCGGCAGCGTCGGCTGGTAACTGCATTTCCCGGGCGAGCCATTGAGTGGGATTTTCTCCGTCGGCAAGTCTCGTTTCAATTTCCATCCGAAAATCGGATACAGCATTCGACAACTCCGATGTGCGCGCCGGAGCTTCACCAAGCCAAAATGGAATTCCCGGCGGCTGACCTTTTGCATCTTGGACACGGACGACTCCAGAGTTGATTCGCAGAATTCGCCACGAGGCGTTCCCCAACTGGAAGATGTCGCCCGCCAAACTTTCGACCGCGAAGTCCTCATTCACCGTGCCAACGAAAGTTTCCGATGGATCGAGAATGACTCGATAATCTGCGTTGTCGGGAATCGCGCCGCCGGACGTAAGAGCAACGAGCCGGGCACCGCGCCGCCCACGCAAACGATGATTGACTCCATCGTGATGAATCAAGGCGGAGCGCCGGCCCCGCTTAGTGCTAAAACCTTCGGCGAGCATTTTCACGACGCTCTCGAATTCTTCCCGCGTGAGATTGCGGTACGGCCAGGACGAACACACAAGCTCGAAGAACTCATTTTCATTCCAATCTTCAGCGGATGCCGCGGCGACAATTTGCTGGGCCAGGACGTCGAGCGGCTTTTCAGGAATGCTCAGGCGATCAAGTTCGCCACGATGAACACAACGGAGTAATGCCGCGCATTCGACCAGCTCATCGCGGCTCAACGGGAAGATGCGGCCTTTTGGCAAACCGCCACGCCTGTGTTCGGCGCGCCCAACACGTTGCAGCAGACTGGCGATGGACCGCGTAGTTCCGAGCTGGCAAACGAGATCCACCGCCCCGATATCGATGCCCAACTCCAGCGAAGCCGTCGCAACGAGCGCTTTCAGTTCGCCTCGCTTCAATCGATCTTCCGCATCCAGACGCAACTTCGCGGAAAGACTTCCGTGATGCGATGTCACTGCGTCAGCACCGAGCAGTTCGCTCAAATGATGCGTCACGCGTTCGGCCATTCGGCGCGTGTTCACGAACACCAAAGTGGTCTTGTGCGCCTGGATCAACTCTGCCAGGCGGTGATAGATTTCCTCCCAAACTTCATTCGACATGACCGCCTCAAGCGGTGACTTCGGAAGTTCAATCGCCAGATCCAATTCGCGGCGATGGCCGATATCGATGATTTCGCAATCCGGATGGCCACCTTGGTCCACTGAATGGGCGCCGACTAGAAAGCGCCCCACCTCGTCGATTGGTTTTTGCGTCGCGGACAGACCGATTCTCTGAAGCGGTCCACCTGAGGCGGATTTAACTAGCGCGCCCAAACGCTCGACGCTCAGGGCAAGATGCGCGCCGCGCCGGTCATCCACAACAGCGTGAATTTCGTCCATGATGAGCGTTCGGACCGTGCGCAACATGTCCCGGCCCGATTCGGAAGTAAGCAACAGATATAGAGATTCCGGCGTGGTAACGAGAATGTGCGGCGGTTTTTTGATCAGCGCCTGACGTTGCGCGGCGGTTGTATCGCCAGTGCGAACTTCGGCGCGCACATCGATATCGTGTCCTTCGGTTTCACGCAGCAATGCGCGAATTCCAGCGAGCGGTTCTTGCAAATTTTTCCGGATATCGTTGCTCAATGCTTTGAGCGGCGAGACGTAAATGACCTGCGTTTCATCGGGCAAATCAGTCTGTGCGCCTTCGCGAAACAGAGCATCGAGCGAAGCAAGGAACGCAGCCAGCGTCTTGCCTGAACCCGTTGGGGCAGAAATCAGCACGTGCCGACCGGATTGAATGGCCGGCCAGCCGCGCAGTTGCGGTTCTGTCGGCGATCCGAATGTCTGTTCGAACCATTTTGTGACCGCAGGATGAAATCGGAATGACAGCATGATGGAAAGAGTAGAACAATTAATTTAGGTGCTGATGTGAGAAAGAAAAGTTCTCGCACAGCCGCAGTCGCGTCTCTGTGAGACGCGCGGCGCGCGAGTCCCAAACATCTCGGCATCGCGTTTCGCGCAGGGAACGGGCTACAAACCCGCAGTGAAGAAGCTACGCTCGAGCTCTCAGCGCGATCACTTCGCGCAACATTCGCAAGCTATCCTTGAAAAACTGGACTTTGCTCCCCTCAGCATGATTCCAACGCACCGGAATTTCACGAATTCTCAGTCCGGCGTGCTGCGCGAGATAAAGCAGTTCAACATCGAAGGCGAAGCCATCAAGGCGCGCGGCCTCCAGAATGGGCCGGCAGACATCGAGACGAAAAGCCTTAAACCCGCATTGAGTGTCCCAAAACCACAGACCGGTCGCGATGCGCACGAGCAAGTTGAACACGCGACCCGCCTGCTCGCGTCGCCACGGTTGATGAATGCCAATCAATCCGCGATCCAAAGCGCGAGATCCAAACGCAATGTCGATCTCGCCATTTGCAATTGGCTCGATCAATTTCGGCGTCTCCCCTAACGGCGTGGAAAGATCCGCATCGAAAAACAGGCCGATCGGTTTTCGCGCGGCAAGCAATCCGGAACGCACAGCGGCGCCTTTGCCGCGATTCGGAAAATTCTCAAGTAAACTCGTTTGGACACTGGCATCTTTTAATCTTTCGCGCGCAATCGCCGCAGTCGCATCCGTTGACCCGTCGTTCACCACAATCAATTCACTCTGCGCCGCATTGGCCGCGAGATAATCGAGGGTCAGGTGAAGGGTTTCTCCAATGCGCCCCGCTTCATTGAAACAGGGGATAACGACGGAAAACGGCGGGAGCATGGGACTTCGTTAAACAGTTGAAGCGTTGAACCGTTAAAGCGGGTCTCATTTCGAGCCTCTTAACGCTTCAACGCTTTAACGCTTTAACGCTTTAACACTTCAACGATAGATTTCGATCACAAACTTGCCGTTTGGATCGGCGTAGCCGCGATACATTCCTGCGGTATCAAACGGCAAAGCAATGTCGCCCTGAGGATCGATTGCGATCAGTCCGCCCGTGCCGCCAAGTTTGGCGGCCCTGTCCAAGGCAGCCTGTGCAGCCTCCTTGAGAGACATCCCGCGATATTCCATCATCGCTGAAACATTACGCGCAACCGTTGCGCGGATAAAATATTCACCGTCGCCGGTCGCGGAAACGGCGCATGTGGCGTTGTCCGCGTAAGTGCCGGCGCCGATGACTGGCGAATCGCCAACGCGTCCCGGTCGTTTGTTGGTCGTGCCGCCGGTTGAAGTCGCCGCAGCAAGATTCCCGTTTTGATCCAGCGCAACTGCCCCCACCGTACCATGCCGATCTTGATCGGTAATCAGAAACTTGTTCTGGGCACCGCTCGTGCGGCTCTTTTCAACGGCCTTAATTTTTTCCAAAGCATTCCAACGCTCCTGGGTGAAAAAATATTTCTGATCCACCAGTTGAATCCCGTTTTCCTTCGCGAACGATTCTGCGCCCTGGCAATCCATCATGACGTGTCCGGATTTTTCCATCACAAGCCGGGCAAGGCTGATGGGATTTTTGATGTGCTTCAACGAAGCAACCGCGCCGGCAGCGAGCGTTTTCCCATCCATAATCGCCGCATCCATTTCGTTCGTCCCGGCGCTCGTGAACACTGAGCCCTTACCTGCGTTAAAATGCGGATCGTCTTCAAGCACGCGCACCGCGGCCTCTGTTGCATCGAGACTCGAGCCACCGCGCTTGAGAATTTCGTAACCAGCCGTCAGCGCGCGTTCCAGTCCGGCGCGATATTCGCGTTCCCGCTCCGGCGTCATGTTGCTTCGCTCGATGGTTCCGGCCCCGCCGTGGATCGCGAGTCCAATTTTCTTTGTTTCCATGCTTGGTTGATTGTCCGGTTCTCCCTTGTTTGGAGCCCTCGCCAGAGGTGATTGCCTGGGAGTTGCCAGGATTGCCTCCGCACTAAATAGCACGATGGCCAAGAAGCAATTTGTTCTTCGAGACAGTTTCACATCGCGTCGTGGTTGGCGTCGTCGATTTTAACATTTAGAGGTCACGCGTCGAAAGCTTTCACGAAATGACGAACCGTTGAAGGGCTAAATCGGCCCGTCCATTTTGACTTTGTAACCCGTTTAACGTTTTAACGTCTCAATACTTTACTCTTTTCCCAATGGAGAAGTGAGGCAACTTCTGTCCATGCCGAACGCTGAACCGCCGCCCGTTGTCATTGCCGAGGGAGTCGGCCATGTCACGCGCTATTTTCTTCGCGAGGTGGGCAGCGTGTTCTGGTTGATTGTGAACACGTTCGAAGAAACGTTCGAGCGGATTCAGCACGGACGCGTCCCGTTTCGTGCCGTCAGTTTTTTTCGTCACACTGAACGGGTCGGTGTCGATTCGGTGCCGCTCGTGGGGCTGGTTTCCTTTTTTCTTGGCCTGACGATGGCGCTGTTGACCGGCTACCAGTTGCAACGTTTCGGAACGGAGCGGCTGATTCCTGGTCTGGTTGCGATTGCTTTTACGCGCGAACTTGGGCCGTTGCTCACTGGGATCATGATCGCAGCGCGTATCGGCGCGGCGTTTACAGCGGAGCTCGGTACCATGCAGGTTTCCGAAGAAGTCGAGGCCATCGAGGCCATGGGCATCGGGCCGTTGCGCTTCCTGGTCGCGCCACGGATGCTCGCACTGGTGTTGCTCATGCCGTGTCTCTCCACGGTTTCGAACCTCGCGGCCATATTCGCCAGCAGCCTAGTCTGCAAAGCCTATTTCAGTATTGCCTTCCCTTATTTTTTCGACCTCGTGAAAGATTCATTGCTAATCCGCGACATTATCACCGGCATTTTGAAGAGCTTTCTCTTCGGTCTGCTGATCGCCGCGATTGCCTGCTACCGGGGACTGACAGTGAAAGGCGGCGCCGCTGGAGTTGGTACTTCGACGACGTCCAGCGTCGTTACTGCAATCACCGCGGTGATCGGGTTCGATACACTTTACAACGTCGTTTACACTACGTTCTATCCGACGTGAGTACCCCGCTGCAAATGGTCGAACTGCGCGATGTGCACATGCGGTTCGAGGAAAAGAAAGTGCTCGACGGTGTTTCGCTGAAAATCGAGCCGCGGGAACGTCTGGTGATCATGGGCCAGAGCGGCAGTGGCAAGAGCACGATTTTGCGACTGATTCTCGGCACCCTGCGCCCCGATTCCGGTTCGATTTTTTTCAAGCAATTTCAAATCACGCACCTGTCCAGACGGAAGCTTCAACGCGTGCGACAGCATATTGGCATGGTCTTTCAGTACTCAGCACTGCTGAGTTCGCGCAATGTGCGCGACAACGTTGCGCTGCCGCTGGAAGAGCTGACCGATAAATCGAGCAGTGAGATTGACAAGATTGTCGATGAAAAACTCGAGCTAGTGGGGATGGACGATTCCAAGGAGCTGTTGCCGGAGGAGCTCAGTGGTGGAATGCGAAAACGGGTTGCGCTGGCGCGTGCGCTCGTGCTCGATCCCGAATTGCTTCTCCTGGATGAGCCCTCGGCCGGGCTCGACCCAGTCATTGCCTCGGTGATCGACGAATTAATTATCAGCCTAAGCGAGAAATCGAAGGTCACATCCATCACCGCAACCCACGAAATGGACAGCGCCTTTCGCATCGCCACGCGAATGGCTATGTTGTATCAGGGAACAATCATCAAAGAAGCCAAACCCGAAGAATTCAAGCACTCCAAAAATCCGGTGGTCGCGCAGTTCGTGAGCGGGAGCACTGAAGGTCCAATTCTGGAAGGCAGCCTCGATGCAATTACAAAAAAATGAAATCATGACTGGCCTGCTCGTGATCGGCACGATCGCGGTAGTCGCTTTCCTTCTGGTTCTGCTCGGCGCGCCCGGGCTGTTCCGGCCGGTGGTGACTTACAAGATTTACTACGACAACGCGGCCGGACTTAAGCAAGGCGCCCCAGTCATGCTGGCCGGTCGAAAGATTGGACAGGTCCAGAAATTATTTTCGCCGGTGACCCTACAGGAAGAAAAACAAGCGGAAGCAGCAGAAGCGGCAATGCATCGGTCTGAAGCAAATCCAAGTCCAAGCCCATCAGCGACGCTGGGCAAACCCCGATTCGAGGTGCGCGTTGATGTGCAGGTGGACAAAAGCGCCAAGGTGTATCGCGACGCCAAGGCAAGAATGATGCAGCTCGGGTTGCTAGGAGACCTTGCCATTGATTTCACGCAAGGCACCGGAGCGTCCGGCCGTGCGAAAGACGGTGAAATATTCGCCGGCGAACGCACACCTGATCTGGGCGAAGCCGCGGCAAAAATGCTCGAAGTTATCAAACCAGTTGCAGCTGAAGCGACTAACACAATGAAAGATCTTCAACAGACCGCGCAAAACCTTAATCGTCTCACGGACGAAAACTCCGAACTCACACTTGCGCTCGCCCAGTTCAAAACCTTCGGCCAACATCTTGTCGACCTGACCGCGCCAGACAGCGCGCTCTCGCATTCGCTGGCCAATATCGAAAAGATCAGCACCAGTCTTACGGACAACGACAACATCGAGGTGACGCTGCAAAACCTGCGAAACTCGTCAGAGAAGCTAAAGGTCGCTACGACTGAGCTCCAGCCAGCTGGCGAAAACATCAAGCAATTCAGTCAGACGATCAAAACTCAGCCGTGGCGTTTGATCTGGCCCACGACCAAGAAATATCCCGAAGCGTCGCCGACCCCTGCGGTCGCCGGCCAAAGAACCATCACCGTACGCAAAACCGCCCGAGCAAAGTCACGCCCACGCTCCACGCCCGCTGAGCGCACGAGCCAGCGCTAGGGTAGCGTGCGCGTCTCGCGTGCTGGTGATCGGCTCCTCGCGATCACGGGCTTTGTATCCTTCTATGCTGGCTTGGGACAACCCAAACGTTCGAAGGCCGGGGTCAATGACACCGGTACAGCAGCGTGAGACGATCCAAAGAGCTACGGCCCGTAGCTCTTGGTGAATTTCTTTTTTGATTCTGTCTCGGGCTCGGTCGACGCGATAGGCTCTGATGGCTCAGGCTTCGACGTTGTTCCCTGCTCAGGTGCCGCTGGTGGCGGTT
>JBKPLX010000164.1:0-6730 GCA_046731855.1 Verrucomicrobiota bacterium
ATCCATGTACTGCCAGAAATAGTGCTGCACAGTGTCGATCGACATGAAAACGAACATCATCACGTCTTGCGGATGGTGTTCCAGAAGGTAAAGAGCCACTGCGGCCCACTGCCGGTCGATTTTTTCCATTTCGGCGAGCACTTTAGCGCGCCGCCGGTCCGTAGACATGAAACCGAGGAAGCGGACGTCATGATTAATCCTACCGAAATGATCGATCAGTTCGCGTTTCAGCGCGGGCGGATGGACGAACGGGCTATTTGCCGTCGGCGTATCCAAGCCAGAAATCTGGAAGCCGTCCAAGGCTTCAGGCGGATAGGTAAACGGAATGTTCATCGTGCCCACCGAAAACCCAGCATCATTGAAGAGCTTCCAGACCGTAGGTGAGCGGCGTGAACCGCCGTTGGCGTAATTCATCGCGTAACTGTCCCGTTCGGTTTCGACAAAATGAAAGACACCGTGCTTACCGGGATTTTTCCCAGTCATGAACGATGTCCACGCCGGTGGAGTAATTGGCGGAAGAACCGACTGAAGCGTGCCGGACACCCCAGCCTTCATCAACTTTGCCAGGTTCGGCATGCCGCCTTCGGCAACCCACGGACGGATGAGTGTCCATGTCGCTGCATCCAAACCGATGATGACTGCCTTCGGGGACTTCTTCACTGGGTAATGGCGGTCGTAACAGGAGCAAACAAATCAGTATTGCACGTCGGTAAGGTTTTGCCGTCCGAGGAATCCAAAAAGGACAATGTCAACGGCGTTCCCTCCATATCGCGCGGAACTGGTAATCCAAATAATTGCAAGATTGTCGGCGCAATGTCGGTGATGCGCAGCCCTTCGATTTGCTGTCCACGCGGAATTCCATCTCCCGCCGGACGAAAAAGAAAGATCCCGTTCTGAGCATGGTTGGCCCCATCGGGGCCGGTGTCGTTTTCAAAGGTATGTATGCTTCCGCCGCCGACTGTACCGACAGATCGCCAATAAAGGTCGCCGAAATAAACGATCAGATCTGGGGGCACACCGCGCACTTCTTTATACAATTGCTCCGGTCGAAAAACTTTCGTCCCGATTTCCTGCCCGTTTTCACCGGGGATTGTTTTCAGTCCAGCCGCTAATTCTTCCCGCACTTTTTCATAATCTTCTGGCGCGACGGTTCCGTTCGGCTCACGGCCTGCGACATTGAGAAAAACACGGGCGTAATAGCCACCCTCCCCCCATGCTTTTGTTCGTGGCCAATCGACTTTGGCCTTTGAGAGCGGCACTGGGCTATCAGGCTTTTCGGCTAACGAGAGGTAGCCGTTTGCAATTAACCATTCGTTAACACAAATGCCGCCATCCATTCGCTTGGCGCCGTGATCGGATACAACCAGCACAGCCGTCGCGTCATCGGCGAACGCAAGCAACTTGCCAATTTCTCGGTCAACTTCCTTGTAGTAGTCGTGAATTGCATTCTCGAACTGATTGCCGGTCTGATAGAGGCGATGTGCTGGATCCATATCATCCCAAAACGCGTGGTGAATCCGATCGATGCCCATTTCCACCATCATGAAGAAGTCCCATTCTTCTTTTGCAAGAAGATGGCGAGCCACTTGGAAGCGCTTTTTCGTCATTTCATAAATGTCAGCCAGGATCTTGGTCTTATTGCCGGAGCGAAAATCGCGTACATCCACAACATATTCACCGACGACACGGGCAATTTCGTCTTTGAGCTCGGGTGGATGTGTATAATTGCAGCTGGTATCAGGAGTCAGAAAATCACCGATTAATAACCCATTGATTGGTTGAGGTGGATACGTTCCGGGCACGCCGATGACAATCGAGCGCTTTCCACTTCGTGAAAGGATGTCCCAAACCCGGTCCTCTTTTATAGCTAAAGAATTTGCGATGGAGTATCGATCATATGAGTAGTCAGCTCGGTTTCGAAAGCCGTAGACTCCGAGCGTGCCAGGATTCTTGGATGACATCATTACCGACCATGCCGGCACTGTGATAGGCGGATCACACGAGCGCAGCGGTCCATGAAACCCGCTTCGACAAAGACTCTTTAAGTTTGGCACATCATCAAGCCAGCGATCAAAGACCAATTCAGGTGCCGCGCAGTCGAGTCCTATCACCATAACGCGTGGACGCGTTCCTTCTCGACCGGTACGCAAGGCCGCATCGCACGTTGATTTGAGAGAGGGCAATGTATTCAATGATTTGTGTGCCTGGGTTTGTGACCTAGCCGAACAAAAACCAATTGCGCGCGCTTCCGCGCTTTGTTCACCTGGCGCCACTCATGCGCGATAGTTTTCCCGAGGCGAATCCGCAGCGCCGGCCGCGGCTTGGCAGCCCGGGCTTTTCTCGGCGAGGCAGCAACGGCGCGCGCCCGCGGCGGCAGCGGTGCAGCCGGCGGAGCAGTCGCGGCCGGCTCCGGATGCGATTGATTAGGCGGTGATTCGTTAGGCTCGAGAACCAGCGCAAACGCCGTCGGCGCCGCTACCACGATGGCGCTGGCAGTAACGGCGGGCGCTTTGGGATCCTGGAATATCAGCGCCAGCATGGTGATGAGCGTGGCTGCTGCCTGCTCCACTCGAGGAAAGAGCCAGCGGATCCAGTCCTCGGCGAACGTCGCCAGGGGCAAGACAACAAGCGACGGAGATTTAGGAGGTTTAAAACCTGCTTTGATCGGCCCTTCATTAGTGGCAGGATAGAGTCCCGGCTGGTCGGGCGCGACGTGGCGAAGCTTCCGCCAAAGGCGACAAAGTTCACGAAATGCCTTGATGATAACGTGGACATTTGCGCCGGACTGTTTCCCGTGACGTCGTGGGAGATGGCTTACTTTGACCTGGTGGATGCGCATGCCAAGCTGTGTCGCTTGGGCAAGGATTTCGGTATTGACCATTGCGCCCACGCATCTGATTTGCACATGGTCGAAAACTTCACGTCGGAATAGTTTGAATGCACAATCGATATCTCGAACTTTAATGCCCAGCACTAGTCGTACAAGGATATTCCATCCCAGTGCATTCACGCGACGGTAAAGCGGATCATGTCGCTTTGCGCGGTAGCCCGCGACGATATCATAATCCTTCGACCAACAAATTAGTTGCTCGAGGTCACGATAATTAAACTGCCCATCAGAATCTGAGAAGAAGATAAGGTCGTACTTGGCGGACATAATTCCGCTTTTAAGCGCCGCGCCGTAGCCCCTGTTCTGCTCGTGCCTGATTACTTCAACTTCCGGGTATCGAGCTTTCAAGTGGTCGCACATCAGAGCCGTGGCATCGCTGCTGCCGTCGTCTACAACGATGACTTCCCATCTTGTGGCGACTTTGGGGAGCACCTTTAACATTGTTTCTACGGTACATCGGATGTTACCTTCTTCGTTGAATGCCGGAAAAATTACAGAGATATCCCGCATGGTTTTGTGTGCTCCTCTGAGATCAATCGAACCGTAAGCTTAAGATAGATGCTCCCTGAGTTGGAATAAGCATTACCGAAATTGATCATTTCTCGCGAAATGGCGTCACTGTCGCAGCAGCCGCCATCGTGATGATCCGTCGTGGTGACGAAAAACAGGAAATCCTGTTGAGTCATGTTCGCACAACGCGCGGGCAAATAAAAAACTGCCCGAATGAGCGACGGAAATAAGAGTGACCCTTCAACCATGTGCCAACCGTCAAGGCCTAGTGAATAACTTCGATCTAGTCAAGCATAAAAATGCGCCTTCAGTGCCAACTCGCGGTAGGTAACAATCTTCGTCGGAATCTTTTACAAAACGGGCGCGGATAAATCCGCCATCCATAATCGATCAAAACCGTAAAAACTAGCGAAACCTCGCCGCTCATTGAGCTTTTCCGCCCATGATGGTATTATAAAGGACACTTCCGATACACGACCCTTCAGATCGTCCTCAAATTGTTTTTGATTGCCGGATGACGGATGATCTGGCCAGTATGTCATTGACGATTCGTGCACATATATGTCTGCGCGACGACTTCCGATGATCTGGCTTTCTGGATTGCTTTGCCTTTTTACAGGGCCGTAGACGCAACTCTGTGGCGTCGGTGGCCGTTGCCGAGGGAAGTTTTTTTGCGAGGCGCGATATATTGACGGGATGCTTTTGTGGTAGACCAATCTGAATTCTGGAAAATAGTTGAGGCGACTAAGCCAGAGAAGCTTCGTGCCCTTTCGGATGAAGAAATCCAAGATTGTCAGAATTTTTTCTTGGAAACGCTTGATTCAACGCTTCCTGCGTATGAGAGCGTAACCGCATCGCTGCGACTGATCCTGCTACGAGGTGAGATCGACCTCAGGCAAAGCGACGCTCGGCACCGGCAAACCCAGCGCCTCGCACGCTGGGCGATTGGAGTTGGAATTCTTTCCGCAGTTGTTATTCTTTCCGCAGTTGTTGCAATCGTGTTTGGACTCGCAAACAGGCCGACTTCCGAGCATGTGCCCGCTGCTACTACAGAAGCTACAGAAATCCCAGCGATAATTGTGCCAACGCCCGCAGCATTACCAACGACCACACCAACGCCCGCAGCATTAGCGACGATCACACCAGCGTCGACAGCCTCGCCGACGATGTCTGCCCTGAGCACACGAACACCAACAACACAGAAGAAGAAAACCGGACACACACGACGCAGGCGAGCGACACCGACGCCTAGTTTTTGGGATCGGCTCTTTAAGCCGAAGTCAACGAGATAGGCTTGGACTTTTGACCTGACAGGCTTGCATGCACAAGACAACATAGCCGTCAATCCCGTTGTAAACGCGACACACGCGGAGGGCGGCGATTGGATTGTGTTCCCATCCGTCGGCAGCAAAGGCTTACCTGACGAGCTTCGGACCACTTTTAGATGGATAGCTCCTCCTAATGTTGGGCGACTACGAAAATGGCAACGGGTTGCCAGCTAACCACCTACCGGCCGGGGTACCCCCTGTTTGTCAGGAATGTGAACGTTAGGGTCCCCTGCCCGCGTGGGGTGGATGGAACCGTCGGGGGAGTATGCCATGCCTCTTTTCCAGAACGTTCTGTGCGAAGCTTGTTCGTTAGGCGCTAGTATTAGGGCGAGATTCGGGCGAGCTACTCAACTACATAGGCGCGCTCCATGCTCGAGGGATCTGAACCGACCTGACCATCGTCGGTTGTGTTGCCACACTGATTGCCATTTGCTGGAAAGGTGGACTCAAAGGTTGTTAGCGGCAGCGTAACTGCGCCTACGCCCGTCTCCTGGACAGGCTTACCGTAATAATAACGTGGACAGCGATTACCGCCCAGACTGTCCGCCGGATAGATGATCTATAAAACTCGGAATTCCTTCAAATCTGCCGCGATCAGTTGCGGCGCTATGAGACGATCGAATTCCGTAAAGTGAAAGTCAGGGATGTCGAGCGCGGAGATTGCCGATTCACCGCGATCCTCGAGACCGGGGAGCGCATTGCCGGTCGCATGCTTCTGCTCGCGACCGGACTCCATACAGCCTTTTTACGGCGACCAACGCGTGATATAAGTGGCCCAGTTTGCGAATTCTGTTCGTGCAATATCCGGGATGTACTCGGTGCCCAGCCAGATGGTGTTATCGAGATTGTCGACCGCTGCACCAGAGTAATCGCCCCATCGGGCGACTCCATTGCTAAAGGGAGGGTAACCGGTGAATCCGTCTTCGGGCTCGTTACCTTCGCGAGAAATATGGATCGGGCTCACGGTAGTGCCACGAATGTTAACAAAAGCAGAGCTTGGGAAGTTATCCGGCCCGACTAAAGTGAATACCATAGCGCCGTTTTCATCGGTGTTGAGCGCAATCGCGGGATTTACCAGGTGCACTCCCGGACTGCCAACAGCCCCCTGCGTAAAGACCGAAGCTGTTAAGTGTCCGTTTGTGATCTGCGGGGTAAAAGCAAAATAGACGGCTGTCTCGATTGGATTGCCGCTGCCATCGTTCATTTGCGAGTTAAGCGTCGCCCATAGATGACCTCCCACGAACTCGGCGGATAGAATGCGGAAATCGCCCGGATCTAATGACGGGACCGGCAGATTCATCGATGCGCCGAGAGGATGGAAGCCATCGGGTTGGGGCACCGTCAAACGCGGGAAATGGTAATGACGCGTTTGCACTATTGCTTGCTTCAACCGCAGATTAGGATTCGGGGTGTCGAGCGAGCTCGTATTAGTGAGGGCCCAAACCGCAATCTCGTTTTCGTTAAACCTTACAAACTGTGAGCTAACGAAATACTGCGTGCCATGGTTGGTTAGAACTGGAGTTTGCCCGGGCGGGATGTAAGCGGGCCAAATAGTAAATTCAAAGCCGGTCGTAAATGGCAGGGCAAAACGCTGCACCCGCCGGGGAGGCCTGCCGCCGTTGCCTCTAAGCAACGCATTCTTGGAAATGGCGGTAATGGCAACATCAATAAACCCGTCGAGATTGCCGTTCTGGTCGATCTTGAACTCATTGGTGCTGATGTAGAGGCCGTAACGGTCAACAGCAAAATGCGGAAAGTCCGGGACTCGTGGACCCTGTTGATCCGGATCGTTTGCTCCGGTGGTATTGAAAATGTAAACTGAATAATTCTCCCGCGGATCGGACGTTTGACTGACGGCGAGAAAGAGACGGCTCTTGCGCAAAGGTACGCCTGCCGTCGTGTTGAGCTGAGCCCAAGCCACCACGAACCAGCGCTCCGTTTCAGGATCGAATAAACAAATCGGGTCGCCGACGGAGGTGTTGACTTCTCCAGTGGTGCGATT
>JBKPLX010000165.1:0-11101 GCA_046731855.1 Verrucomicrobiota bacterium
ACGGCTACCGGAGCACGATCTACGAACGATTTGTTCTTCAATTTTTCGTCGACGACGCGCGCTTCGGTTTCGATTCTTGAAATTTCCTTGTCGAGGCGCTGCTGTTCCCCTGCCCTATCCGCCGCGGCAACAGTCAGAAAAATCTCGCCTAGCGGTGTAACCGCGACCGGATTTCCAGCCTGCGCTTGATATTTTGGGTCCAGCTCCACTTTCTCGGCATTCAATAGCCGACTCAGCGTCGAAATGTGATCGGAAACAGATTTCTCGTCAGTGCGTAAAATGAAACATATCTTTCTGTTTGACGGCAGTTTGGACTCTGCCCGCAGATTGCGTCCTGCCTGTATTGTTTCGTAGATGGCCGAAACAAGCTCGCGTTTACCCACCGCATCGGAAACGGCATTCAAGGCCACCTTTTCTGGTGGCGCAGCAAATTGAATGGAATCGCTTCCAAGGCCCAGCAACGACCAAA
Source organism: Verrucomicrobiota bacterium (assembly GCA_046731855.1). Taxonomy (GTDB): domain Bacteria; phylum Verrucomicrobiota; class Verrucomicrobiia; order Chthoniobacterales; family UBA10450; genus Udaeobacter. The sequence goes on from JBKPLX010000165.1 coordinate 470, forward strand.
GCTCCTCGGTAATGTGCGGCATGAAGGGATGTAGCAAGCGCAACGTTGCAGAAAGAACGAAATCCATGACTGCCAGCGCGGATTTCTTTTTGGCCTCGTCTTCGCTGAAAATTTCGGTCTTGGCTGCTTCCACGAACCAGTCACAGTAATCGCTCCAGACAAAATCGTAGAGGCGTTGTGCGACGGTGTTGAACTGATATTCGCGATAAGCGGTTTCCACGGCGTCAATCGTTTCGTTCAAGCGCGCAATCAGTTCCAAGGCGTAAATCGATAGCGTCTGATTATCGATTCTTGGAGCGGCATCGCTTGGGCCATGCATCTGCCGGAAACGAGCGACATTCCAAAGTTTCGTCGCGAAGTTTCGACCTTCTTCGATTTGTTTTTCATCGAAGCGAATGTCCTGGCCCCGGGGCGCAATACGCATTAGTCCAAAGCGCAAACCGTCGGCGCCGTACTTATCGATCAATTCAAGTGGATCGGGGGAGTTACCCAGCGACTTCGACATTTTGCGACCGAGCTTGTCGCGAATGAGGCCCGTGAAATAAACGTCGTTAAAGGCAATATTGTCCTCAACGCGATCTGATTTGCCGGGCTTGAACTCCAACCCGGCGATGATCATGCGCGCTACCCAAAAGAAAATGATATCCGGCGCAGTCACCAGCGCACTCGTCGGATAAAACTTCTTCCGCGTTTCAACATCCATGGTCTCGTAAGCCCACAACCACGATGAAAACCAGGTGTCGAGTGTGTCCTGGTCTTGCGTCCAGTTTTCAGCATCAACCGGAGGCTCAATGCCGACATAAATGGTAGCGCGAGCCTCCGGCTTGCGCTCTTCTTGTAAGCGCGACACATGCGCTGCTTCAATTCCCGCTTTCTCCGGATTACGCTCAATGTATTCCTCAATCTTGAACAATGCTCGTTCGTTTCGAACGATATGGTCGTAGCTCTCGTGTTGCCACAGCCGACCGGTGCGCTTTAGCAATTTATTTATCTCGTGCGCCGTATATGATTTCCAAGAATGCAAAATTTCGCTGAGGGCGTATCCGTTAAACGGTGTCACAATCGCATGGACGTGATTTGGCATTACTACCCATGCTCCGAGTCTGTAGCGGTGCCCGTCAAAATGTTTGAGCGCGTCTGCAACAATTTTGGCCGCTCCGGGCTTCTTCAGAGCACACGAGCCGCTGCCGGCATCTAACCATTCGTCAAGCTTTGCTGAAAAATTGTCGTAATACGCACGGCGTTGGCTCTCTGTCCACGGCTCGGGATTTGCCTTCAACCAAGCTTCTCGCTCCTGCTCCAGTTCGGACAATTTGGCCGCTGGAATAGAATCGGCGAGGCGAAACGTGACAAAGTATGTCTTCCCCGACTGCTGCCAGTGCGGAAGATTGCGGCGCGTGATATCGACCTCGGCGAATTCGTCGAATCCGCAGAAAGTAGTGCGAGCCTCTGGCTCGCCCGATTCATTGTCTCGCAAGCGGGACGCATGCGCTACTTTGCTGTACCACGCGGGGATCCGATGTCCCCACCACACCTGCCGGCTGATACACCAATCGCGAATGTTCTCCAGCCATCGCGCGTAAACTTTCTCCCAATGCGGAGGAAAAAATCGGATCAGGTGATCGCGCACCACGGCCAGGGCCTCTTTTGTTTTTGGATAACGTAGGAACCATTGCTCGCTGATGCGCGGCTCGATTGGCACATCGCTGCGGTCACTGAATCCAACGTTGTTTTCGTATGCCTCCGTCTTTACGAGCGCTCCCCTCGCCCGCAATAACTCCGCGGCTTTTTCCCGCGCTTCGAACCGCTCCAGTCCATCCAGCTCGCGAATTGCTGGACAATTGATGCGGCCGTCAGGATGGAGCACATCGACAATCGGCAGGTTATGACGTTGGCCGATCTCGAAATCCAGCGCGTCGTGCGCAGGCGTAACTTTTAAAACCCCGGTGCCGAATTCCGGATCGATTGCTTCGTCCGCAATGATCGGAATTTTCTCACGCGCGAGCGGGCGCCACGCATGCTTGCCCAAGAGATTGGCGTATCGCTTGTCGCCTGGATGAAAAGCCATCGCCGTGTCAGCCATGATTGTTTCCGGCCTAGTAGTTGCGACTTCCAGGAAACGACCAGGCTCTTCCACAATTTCATAGCGAACAAAATAGAGATTTCCCTTTTGCGACTTGGAAATCACTTCTTCGTCTGAGACCGCCGTTTGCGCGGCAGGGTCCCAATTGATCATTCGCCGGCCGCGGTAAATCAGCCCTTTGCGATAAAGATCCACAAAAACCTTTTGAACGGCCGCAACATAAGCGTCATCGAGTGTGTAGCGTTGGCGCGACCAGTCGCAGGAACAGCCTAACCGTTTAAGCTGATCGATGATGATTCCGCCGTGTTTATCCTGCCATTCAAGAACGCGCCGCAGGAATTCTTCGCGGCCGAGATCATGTCGGGTTTTGTTTTCCGTTCGGCGCAAATATTTCTCCACCGCGGTTTGCGTTCCGATGCCGGCGTGATCCACGCCCGGCAACCAAAGAACTTCAAAGCCTCGCATCCGCGCACGGCGGGCCAGCATATCCTGAATGGTGTTGTTGAGCACGTGACCGAGCGTAAGCACACCTGTGATATTCGGCGGCGGCATCACTATCGAGAACGCCGGTTTGGACGAATTCGGGTTCGCCACGAAATCGCGATTTTCCATCCAGCGCTGATACCATTTCGGTTCAACCGATTTTGGATCGTATCTCTTCGGGAGCTCAGCCATTGCGATCAATCATCCAAAGCCGGAGCGCGTTTGCAAATCAGCGGCGCGCTCTTGCCGCGGCGAGCGAGCTGTGGCCGTGAGCTACCATACGCTTGCATCCCGATACCCTAACCGCCACCTTCCCCCTGCATGAGTGATCCGCGCCCAATTGGCGTTTTCGATTCTGGCATCGGCGGCCTTACCGTAGTGAAAGCGCTGCGCGATTTGCTACCAAACGAAAACATTCTTTACCTTGGCGACACGGCGCGCGTTCCTTACGGCCCGAAAAGCCCGGAAACCGTGCAGCGCTACGCCGTGGAACTGGCGGGAATGCTGATGGAGAAAAACGCAAAGGCGTTGGTTGTTGCGTGTAATACGGTTTCATCAGTCGCGCTGCCGTTGCTAACCGAGAAATTTTCCGTGCCGGTGATTGGAGTGATCGAGCCAGGAGCGCGTGCTGCATTGCAGGCGACACGGAACCGGCATGTTGGCGTGATCGGAACCCGCGCGACGATCCGCAGCGGCGCGTACGAAAAGGCGTTGCGCGCGGCCGACAACACCGTGCGCGTAAGCAGTCACGCCTGTCCGCTGCTCGTTCCGTTAATCGAAGAAGGACTGCTCAACGACGATGTGACGGACCAAGTGATCTTGCGCTATCTCGAACCCATGCTTGCTGATGGGATCGATACACTGGTTCTTGGTTGTACACATTATCCGCTGCTCACCAACGCGATTGCGCGAGCGGTCAAACGCCAAATCATGCTCGTCGATTCCGCGCAAAATTGCGCACGCGCGGTGGAAGAGACATTGGATCGAGAATCACTTCGCGCGGCGACGCCAAATCGAGGCGAGCTGCGCGTCGCTCTCACGGACGCAGCCGATAATTTTCTCAACGTCGCCCGCGACGCGCTGCAGTTGCGTTTCGGCGAGATCGAGCTCCAACCTTTGCCCTAGGTCTTGGCAGTCCTTTGGCCACCAGATCGTAGGAGTGGTCGATCATTTTTCGCAGCTCAGTATCAGGAATGCCGCCCTCAATCTCGACGGTGTTCCAGTGTCTTTTGTTCATGTGATAACCTGGCGTGACTTGCTCGTACCGGTCGCGCAGCTCCAGCGCCAAATCAGGATCGCATTTTAGATTCGCGGTGATTGGCACTTCGTCGAGAGCTGCGAGCGCGAACATTTTATCGCTGATTTTGAAGACGAGAACATCGGGACCAAATGGCGTGCTCTCACTCGCGCAAGATTTGCTCAGGCAATATTCACGGAACTGCGCAAGATCCATCAGGCAATCCGTTCGCGTAAAATCGCGGGCAGGTCTTGAATCGCGACCCGCTCCTGTTTCATCGAATCACGATCGCGCAACGTGACAGTATCACGCAGCACGGGATCCTTTTCCCCGAACGTTTCAAAATCAACCGTCACTCCGAACGGCGTGCCAATTTCATCCTGGCGCCGATACCGACGGCCGATAGCGCCGCTCTCATCATAGAAAATGGTCATGTGCGGGCGCAAAAGACTGACAATCTCTTTTGCTTTCGCCACCAACTGCGAATTGTTCTTTACCAGTGGGAAAACACCGCACTTAACCGGAGCAATCCGCGGATGAAGATGCAGCACGATGCGCGTTTCCATTTTCCCTTTTTCATCTGGCGCCTGATCTTCCGAATACGCCTCACAGATCAATGCCAAGACTGTGCGATCGACACCTGCGCTCGGCTCGACAACATGAGGCACAAATCGTTGTTTGGTTTCCTCATCAAAGTATTCGAGAGATTTCCCGCTGGCCTTCTGATGCTGCGACAAATCGTAATCGGTGCGATACGCGACGCCTTCGAGTTCCTGCCGTCCAAAAGGAAATTCGTATTCGATATCGTATGTCCCTTTTGAGTAAAAGGCGCGTTCCTCGTCGGGAACCGTCAATACGTGAAGTTTGCTGCGCGGAATCCCGATGTTTTCATAAAACTTCAGGCGTTCTTCCTTCCAATATTCGAGCAATTCCATTCCCTGGTCCGGGCGGCAAAAATATTCGAGCTCCATTTGTTCGAACTCGCGAGACCGGAATGTAAAATTCCGTGGATTAATCTCGTTGCGAAATGCTTTGCCAATCTGCGCAATGCCGAATGGCAGTTTCTTGCGCGAAACTTCCAGGATGTTTTTGAACTGAACAAAGATGGACTGCGCTGTCTCAGGGCGCAGATAGGCGATGGAACTTTCGTCGATTGCAGCACCAACGTGCGTTTCGAACATCAGGTTGAACTGGCGCGGCGCCGTCAAATCTTTGCCGCCGCAATTTGGACACTGCTTGATGCCTTTTTTCTCCACGAGCTGGTCAGCGCGCAGATGCGCTTTGCAAGTTCGGCAATCGATCATCGGATCAGAAAATCCTTCGACATGGCCTGATGCCCTCAGCACCGCCGGGTGCGTCAGAATAGAGCCGTCCATGCCGACGACGTCGTCCCGCTCATGCACGGTCACGCGCCACCAGTAATTTTTGAGATTACGCTTTAACTCGACGCCCAGTGGCCCGTAATCCCAAAGACCGTTCAACCCGCCGTAAATCTCGCTCGACTGGAAAATGAAACCGCGCCGTTTGCACAGGCTGACGATTTTCTCCATGCGCTGAGAGTCGGAAGAGAGGTTCATCTCTTATTGCACCTTTCTGTCATTCCGAGCGAAGTCGAGGAATCTCTTACTGTTTGAGAAATATCCAGAGATGTCTCGACTCCGCTCGACATGACAGCAGACAAACGCCGAGGTCGTGAGTTACTACGTTTGCGTCTCGACCGTCACTTCGGTCTTCACCGAATTGGCAATGAAACATTGCTCGTGGGCCGAATGATTCATTTCCTCAATCTCTTGCGCGGTGGGTTGCTTATCGCCGGAGAACTTCAATCGCTGGTTGAGAGTCACGCGCGTAATGGCAAGCCTGCCTTCCGCATTTTTTTCCATGTAGCCGACCGCATCGTCAACGTACTCATCGAGGACGAACTTTTTCTTCGCAGCTATGGCAAGGAAAGTCAGCATGTGGCAGCTCGAGAGCGATGCCACGAATGCTTCCTCCGGATCGACCAGCTTTGGGTTCCCGAGATACGCAGGGGCAGCGGATGCTTGCATTTCGTGTCCGCCTTCAAATTTCCAGGCGTGATCGCGTGGATATTTTTGATATTCGAACGGCGTGTCGCCACGCTTCCAAGTAAGAGTCATCTTATGTTCTGACATGCTTTTAAATAGAATGCGACACGCCGGAGAGCAAGCGAGCAGGAAGCAATATGCGCGATGCTGGTATCGAACCAGCGACCCCTTGCGTGTGAAGCAAGTGCTCTACCACTGAGCTAATCGCGCGTATGGAGAGAGCAACTAGAAACAAGGAATTCGAAATTACAAGTCCGGCAGATCCCAAGGAAGGTTTCCTCAGCGGTCGCCGCGGCGACGAGTCAGGCACTTCAAGTCCTGCATAACGCGGCCTCAAGCGCTCTTTTATTGACACTAGAGGGGCAACCCTTCACGCTCGTGGGCAGCCGCGACCTAGTAGTCCGTTATGAAGCGTACCGTCTACAGTGTCTGGGGCGTGGGGCTTGCAGTCATCCTCGTGGTCTGGGGGCTCATTTGGATGAAGGAGACCCGCCGTTCTTCGGACCAGCTAAAGATTCCGCCAAACAGAGTGCGAAGTTACGGAACAGAAAAATACGTAACGGATATCCGGATTGGGTGGTGTAATAACGATGGTCGCATAATCGAGAGCAACCTCTTTACAGATTCACTTACCGTAACGGTTTTTCTGCAGAATTTTGATGGCTGGTTGTTAAGTAAAGCTCGCGTTGACCAGCGATTGTTGCCTGAAGATTTAAAACCGGAAGAGCTTAAAAACTACTCATCTCTGGTGGATCTAAGGAAGTCGTCTCGTCTGTCTGCAGAGCAAGAGATGGCTCTTCAACCGCTACAGGTCAAAGTTAATCACTGGATGCTTCAGGAACGATCGAATCTGCGCTTGATGATTGCAGGCCAAGTATTCGAGACAATTCCGCCGTTTGACGCTACTTCGCCGCCAACGTATGGCTCGGGAGAATTCGAAGGTGAGACCTACAATCGTGTCGTGTTCCACCTCGCCGCTCCAAGCGATGCAAAAGAGCTCGAAAAATGGCGTGCGATAATTCGGGCTGTCGGTCCCACTTGCGACGCTCAAATCTCTCTCGCCCGACCAATCGTTGGGACCGCCGACGCCTTGCGAATGCCGACTTTGGTGAACGCGGAAGCAACATACAGCTCAGTAGCCAAACCGGTGTATCGCAGTTTGCCCATGGTCCCGCCGATGCGGCAGGGTGCGGCTATCACCGCAGTGGTGTTCACAATTTGTGCCGTCTTCGCAGCCGCCCTGGGGACTTCGGCCCTTCGTGACGCGCGCGGTGCAGGGCTACAGCCGGGTCAGGATGCGCCGTGGAGTTTGTCGCGAGTCGTCTTCGCGTGGTGGCTCACGATTTGTGTTGGCTGTTTCGCGTATCTTTGGGCGTTGATGGGTGAGCATCGCAATATTTTGAGTGGAAGCGCGCCTCTGTTGCTTGGCCTTCAGGGAGCGACCCTGTTGGTCGCTACTGGATTTGGACAAAGCCGGGCCCCTCGCGGGCCTTCGCAAGGTTTCTTCAATGATCTCATTTCGGAAGGCGGCGAACCAGAGATAGCCCGCCTCCAGATGCTGGTTTGGAATTTCATTCTTGGGATAGTCTTCATCTGGCAGTCAATCTTCCAATGGACGATGCCGACATTTGATCCAACGCTAATGACTTTGCTCGGGATTAGCTCGGCCACTTATGTCGGTTTCAAATTTACGCCGAAGCGTCGCGCTAAGGCCTCTTAGCATCGTCATCGCCTTTCGGCACAGCGTGAGATCTAACACACGTCGATTTGTGCGGGACTGATTGCCGAATAGGAACCATTGCCCGGTCCAGCCCCTTCCACCCCTTCGCTATCGCTGATCATTGTTTTTTTATTGCCTACGAGGGAAATAACCGGCAGAAGTAACACGCTTATGGGCCTGGTGCAGCAAGTTCTCGAAGTTGTTAAAAAGCGAAATCCGAATGAGCCTGAGTTTCTTCAGGCGGTGACCGAAGTGCTGGAATCAATCCGGCCAGTTATCCAGCGTAACAAGAAATATCGAGATGGAAAGATTCTCGAGCGCTTGGTGGAGCCGGAGCGCGTGATTCATTTCCGCGTTCCATGGATCGACGACAAAAACCAGATTCAAGTCAATCGCGGTTTCCGCGTGCAGATGAACAGCGCGCTCGGCCCGTACAAAGGAGGTCTGCGTTTTCATCCAACGGTCTGCGCCAGCATCATTAAGTTCCTCGCGTTCGAACAAGTTTTTAAGAATTCACTCACAGGTTTGCCCATGGGTGGTGGCAAGGGCGGCGCGGATTTCGATCCCAAGGGAAAATCCGACACAGAAGTAATGCGTTTCTGCCAATCGTTCATGACCGAACTATTCCGCCACGTTGGCGCCAACACTGACGTGCCGGCCGGCGACATCGGCGTGGGCGGTCGCGAAATCGGATATCTTTTTGGTCAGTACAAACGTCTGGCAAACGAGTTCACGGGCGTGCTGACGGGCAAAGCGCTTAACTGGGGCGGCTCGCTCATGCGCCCGGAAGCGACCGGATACGGCGCAGTTTATTTCGCGCAGGAAATGCTAAAAACGCGCAACGAAACAATTGAAGGGAAAATTTGTACGGTCTCGGGTGCTGGCAACGCTGCCCAGTTTACCGTGGAAAAGTTAATCGAGTGCGGCGCGAAGCCCATCACCATGTCCGATTCAAGCGGCTACATTTACGACAAGAATGGGATCACGGAAGAAAAGCTGGCCTTTATCCAAGGTATCAAGAATGTGCGACGCGGGCGTATCAGCGAGTACGCCAAAAAATTTCGCGGCTCAAAATATGTGGCTGGCCAACGCCCCTGGAGGATCAAATGTGATTGCGCGTTTCCCTGCGCTACGCAGAACGAAATTACCGCCGAAGATGCCAAGAAACTGGTCGAGAACGGTTGCTATCTAGTTTCCGAGGCGGCCAACATGCCCACTGTCCCGGCGGGCGTCGATATTTTCCTGGACAAGAAAATTCTCTTCGGTCCCGGCAAAGCAGCAAATGCGGGTGGCGTGGCGACTTCCGGTCTGGAGATGAGCCAAAACTCGATGCGTTTACCGTGGCCACGCGAAGAAGTTGATTCGCGTTTGCGCCACATCATGTTCACGATTTTCAAAAACGCGTGGGAAACCGCTGCTGAATACGGCCACCCGGGCAACCTGGTAGTTGGCGCGAACATCGCTGGATTCGTGAAAGTAGCGGACGCGATGCTCGATCAAGGCGTGGTATAAACCTCGCGCAGGCGCGTAAAATTCTGTCGAAACCGAATATTACTATATGAAAGTTACTATTTTTGGTCGCGGAGAAGCCAATACCAATCAGAAAGAAACCGGATCGCGACGATTGATTCCGCTGGTTCTTCTGATTTCGGTGCTGCTCGGTGCAGTTGGCTGTGAAGGGTATTACACGGCCTCCCCAGGGTACGGACCTTACTACGGCCCCGGGCCATATTATGGCGGAAGCTCAGTCGTAGTCGCAGTTGGCGATCGCCCCTACTATCGTGGCCCAGGGTATTGGTATGGACGCACCTATTACGTCTGGAAGCCAGGTCATTGGGCGTGGCGGAATGGTCAGCGGGTCTGGATCCGCGGCCATTATGTCGTGCGAGGATACTGAGCGGCTGCGATCCCTGGGGACTGCTTCAATAGCCGCAAGAAAACGCGGATCGCGTGCGTAATGGGATCGCTTACGTAGACAGGGGCATGTTAGGCCGCGCTACGACCGAGTAGCTCGGTGGATTCAGAAGCTGCAAGCACTCTCGAACAACACGGAGGGCAACCGGAGCGTCGCCATTCTTTTATTGAACCGCGGTCACGCGCTGGTGCGTTGCCCGTTCATTTCGGCGACAGGTTAGGAGTCCTGAAAAATTTGTATGCCTAACGGGGAGTAATGGCTCTTGCCAAGAAGCCACGGTGTTAGGTGATCCTGATCACAGCGCTCATGCAGATTTGAGAGCTCTAACGAGCGACCTCCAGGTCGACGAAGAACTCTTCGGCGCATACGTCATTTGCAAGGGCCGAAAAAGAATCTGAGACGATGTCGCCCACTACACCTGACGTCTGTTCAGTGCAGGGCTGGTTTGTTCTTGTGCAACAGCAAATAGCGGTGTCGAGACGAGGAAGAGCAGGAGCGAGTTTGCTTTCATGCTAACATTCACGTCGGCGCCGGATAAACGCTTCGTGGAAGCTACCAAGCCGTGACTAATCCGCCCAACAAACCGAGAAAAGCCCCGACGAGCGTTTCAAGAAGATCATGGCGCCTTAGATAAAGGCGCGACCAGAAAACGAGCAGAGCCAGCGCGAAGGCTACCGCGCCGACGACCGGATTGAGCACAAACAGAATGACGCCGCTATAGAAAGCAAAAAGCGCGTGCAACGACAGTTTGATCCGAAAATTAATTAGCGCACCCACAATCAGCAGAAACAACGTCACCGTAGCCCCGCGCAATGCGAAACTCGGCGCCCGCGACAGCAGAAGCGCAATCACGGCAATCGCCGAAATTGAAATTGCCCGTGGATAAAATCGAACGCGTTCAGCCCGAACGGAAACATCTGGATCGCTCCATCGGCCTGATTGAACCCCGCGAAAAAGTAAAAGAGCCATCGGCAAGATCACCGTCGCCAAGAGAGTGAGCGAAAGTGCCAGACCGGCGCGATTCGCAAGGCGCAAAGCGACGATAATACCCACGGAAAGACTGATGAAAACCAATGGATGCCCAATCCAAGAAACCCATCGAGCAAAGACAACAGCCGGCGTGGGCTC
>JBKPLX010000166.1:0-7180 GCA_046731855.1 Verrucomicrobiota bacterium
TACCGCCACAACAGAACGCTCTGCTGATGTCCTTAACATTACTGCCGGAAACGCCGAAATGACGATTTCTGGTTCGATACGGATTGGCAGCTTCGGTCAGCAGGGGCGTGCAGACTAAAAGCACGGTGAAAACTGACGCCAAGAGATGGATTCTGGTTCTCATCATATCGACTCCTTTGCGTGCGAAATTAATGAACTCTGCGTAAAAAAGTAAAGAACATTTTGTAAATGGCCGGATCATTCATCATCCGGCAATCAAAAACGATCCATTGCGGCGTAGGGGATTGGCCGGATTTCAAAAGCTAAAGGCGCGATGCGCGTCAATGATCCAGATTGTTCGCCGTTCACGATCCACGGCTGACATACAGCCCCAACTCCAACCGGCTTTGCTGAGATTGTCAGCGATGATCTCCTGTAGTATTTCATTAAAAACCGCGACCAAATTTGCTTCGTTCCTCGCGCACGCGTGTGTCTACATTGGACGCGATTTTAGCGATCCCCCGGCTTTTTATTCGGTTGACACGGCGGTATCATTTGTGTCACAAACGGGACCGACCTGCGAAAGCAGTTCATTAGTGTAACACCAGCCAACGAATGAATTTACTTGCCGCGATTACACTCTCGTTAGCGATCCTCACCCCTGGTACACGGCCATACAATCACATTTTCTTCGTGCTGCTCGAAAACGTGGGCTATGAGGCGATAGTAGGTGACACCGTAAACGCCCCTTACATCAACAAAAAGCTTATCCCGCAAGGCGTCCTTTACACCCAGAGTTTTGGAATCACCCACCCCAGCCTGCCCAATTACTTAGCGATCTTTTCTGGCGACACCCAAGGCGTAACCGATGACAGATGCGGCAATGGGCCATTTGCCGCCCCCAACCTTTGGGAAGAAATGAATGCAGGGGGGATGATATGCAAGGGCTACATGGAGGACTTGCCCTACGCCGGTGCGCAGATGTGCCGATACAATGGGCTGTATTATAAGCGCCACAATCCATTCCCCTTCTTTGTGGGGATTCTTGGTCAGGCCTGGGTACCTTATGTCGGGCCGTATGCGTGTTGGACTGAGTTCTCTTTTATCACTCCAAACGTAATTCACGACATGCACACCGGCGCAACGATTGAGGAAAAGGTGCACAACGGGGACACATGGTTGTCCCAACACCTGCCGCCTATCATCTCCTATGCCAACAGTCACAACGGGCTTGTCATCCTCACAATGGACGAAGGGCGCATCGGAAACCATATCCTGACGATTTTAGTTGGCCCTGGACAACCCCCAGGAACACAGGTCAACACCCCAGTAAACCACTACAACACGCTCAAAACTGTGACGGACAATTTCGGGCTTGAGGCGCTGGGGAACTGCGCGGGACTACCGGGGTTGTATTGAAGGAGAGACCAATACATCGAATGCGGCTACTCAGTCTCAGATAGAGATGGACGTCCGATGCGATGGGCATGCAAAGATTGCCGATACCTGAAGCATTTCACGAGGCCCGCTCCATTTGGAAGCGGCTGGCCGGTGCCCTCGATGCAAAAGTACGGCGTTTAAGTCCTCTCTATGAAAGGGCTGGCCGCGCAGTGCCACGGGGGTTCGCCACAATTAACGGCAATAAGGCGGGGGCGGAACCGGCAGCGTATCCCCGTAGTAGTGCTCGATGATCGGCAGAAAACCCTGCCTAAACGCCATCACGCCCCACCGGTAGTAAAGCTTGGATGTCACCGTATAGCTGGCTCCGTCCTTAACCGACGCGAGATAGATGATATTGTTCGGAGTGACCGGCGGTCCCGCCGGCGGCAACGTTCCAATCGGAATGCTTCCCACGTAATTCGAGCCGTTCCACGACAGGGAGATGTAGCCGAAATCCTGAACTGTCGAAGGCCTGGTGTCGATCTGAGAGGCGTAATAGAGCTTCACCTGGTCGATTGCGCTCCCACCGACAGGAGCAGTCACGTGAAAGACCATTTCGGTCGGCCAGACGTACATGCGAACCGTCGGCGTGCCGGGTGGCTGGGGCCCATTCCTGAAGCAATACTTGAACCAGGAGTCGATGTCCTGGATGAGCTCATAAAGGTCAACATAGAGATTTCCGTTCCTCACGACTCCGTGTTTCCCGTTCGGCTTCATCATAATCCGCTTCAGGAATCGCTCGCTCGTTCCTGCACTGGCAATTCGGGCGTAAGTGGAATTGATGGCCGGTACGGTGAAGTACTGGTCGTGTGTGCCGATGATGGTCAGCAGCGGTCCGTGCTGCGTCGGTGCATAGGCGATCGGGTCAAAATAGTTCAGAAATGTCGTAAGTGTCGGATCGGTACAGAAGTTCGAGACGGTGTTAAGGTAGTCCAGTCCGCTTTGCAGCCCGTCCCGCGTGTAATAGTAGAGACCGTGATAGAGCCAGGCGCCAGGATAGAACGCGATGCGCCGCCAATCACCCGCAACCGCGATTCCCACCGCTCCCTTCACTCGATCGTCCACCCCGTTAATGTAGTAGGTGAACTGTCCCCCCATCGAAGCCCCGATCACACCCAAACGCGTCCGGTCGATGCGGAAGGGGTTGAGGAAGAGACCTGACAATTTCTCAAAAAAGGTCAATGCCCGCATGCCCGCGTACGCGTAATGGTACTGGTAGCTGACGTAAGGAGCCGGCACATTCATGATTTCTTCGACGGAAATCCATCCCTGTTCCGTGTCCGGCGGTCCGGTAGAGAGGCCCTGGCCCGGTCCGTCGATCGAGAGTGCGACGTATCCTAGCGATGCCAGGAGCATCGCCTCCTCCGGGCTCCCGTTCCCATGGTGGCCGTGACCAATAACGATCGCCGGATACGGCCCACCGACCATTGGACTTGCCAAATACCCGTGGATACGTATCTGCCCACCGGTGTGTATTGCGTACGGCGGTACCGCGTCAGCCCATGTCGCATTGTTATTGGAGTCGAAGTAGACCTCGAAGTAGCCGATCCGCGCAGTGATACTATAGTTCAGCGTGCTCCCGTCGCGAATCCTGAGCTGAGTGTCGGAAGACCAGAGATCGAGAGGTGCGGACTGCGCGAACGCGCGACTGCAAGCACTGCTCAATGAAGCGAGGAGGAGCAAACAGAGTATCGAGCGTCTTAGCGCAAGCTTCATGGTACTCTCCTGTCGCCCCGAAGCCCGGTTTTTACGGAAAATCCGACCGGATTGTCAAGTCAATTCGCGACAACCCCTGAATCGCCGATTCAAGGTTCCAGAAACGCGACTTCATTTTCACGAAGGGACTCACGTCGTTGCAGCCTGCCATCGCTGCGACGGGGCGCATCGGACCCATTGGCCCGTGACGCTGGATTTTAGTTTGCACTGAGTCTGCTGCAGCAAAGGGGCGCGACTGGCGCTCTCCCCACACTCACTCGAGACGTGATCGCCAAGGTTACAGACGGGTAACCTTTCGATTGTTGTGAGTTCGGGGCCCACTTCGTAGCTTGAAACCAGTCTCCGTGGGGACATGCCGGGCTGTGGGAGGATGGAGCATCAACCGGTGTGTCCCCACTCTAAGCGAGCCCAGAAATCTAGGTGCGCACCCCACAGGGTGAGTAAGCTGTGATGATGAGTGAGGTGCGCCATCAAGACTAAAGCCGCGAAAAAAGGAAAGCTTTCCAAGAAATTCGTTGTTGCTTGGAATGTGAGGCTTTAGCTTGTGGTCCCCGCAACGTCCCAGAGGAGAGGGATTACATACCCAAAGAATGCGACTGCTTAGGTCAGCTCGCGTTTATTTTGTAACGGGGCTTGTACATCACCTGCGGTCGAAGCGTCCTCAGCGGAATGGAGTCCCGCCTGATCGGGCGCCACATGGCGAAGCTTCCGCCAAAGCCGGCAAAGTTCACGAAATGCCTTGATGACGACGCGAACATTTGCGCCAGACTGTTTCCCATAGCGCCGCGGGAAATGGCTTACCTTCACCTCGCGTATGCTCATGCCAAGCTGTGTCGCTTGGGCGAGGATTTCGGTATTGACCATGGCACCGACGCATCTGATCTGCACATGGTCGAAAACCTCACGTCGGAATAGTTTAAAAGCACAATCGATATCTCGAATTTTGATACCCAGCACTAGTCGCACGAGTACATTCCATCCCAGTGCATTGATACGGCGGTGGAGCGGATCGTGTCGCTTTGCTCGGTAACCCGCGACAATGTCGTAATCCTTTGACCAACAAATTAGTTGCTGGAGGTCCCGCAAATCGAACTGCCCATCAGAATCCGAGAAGAAAATGAGGCAGTATTTGGCTGATATTATTCCGCTTTTAAGTGCAGCGCCGTATCCCCTGTTCTGCCCGTGGCGAATTACCTCAACTTCCGGGTATAGAGCTTTCAAGCCATCGCAGATCAGAGCGGTCGCATCGCTGCTGCCGTCGTCTACAATAATGATCTCCCATCTCGTGGCGACCTTGGGGAGGACCTTTATTGCTGTTTCGACTGTGCATCTGATATTGGCTTCCTCATTGAATGCCGGAAAAATTACAGATAGCTCTCGCACAGTTTAAATACCCTTAAAACGAGCAAAGGTTGTGCCTAAAGCAAAAACTTTCAGGAACATTAGTAAATATCTATTTGCTAATTGATTACGATGTAACAGTCTGAAACCTTCCAGTGCCGAATCGTAAATTGTTCTGACGGTCGTAAGCGATTCCTACGATCCGGCAACAAGCGATGTTTTCATCGGCCAGACCATGCATTCTACCGGCGCAGCCCCACCTGAGCGTTAATTTTGCAACCAGAATCCCTGCTTGACACGTATGAAATAGAGTGATTTCCTACTGAGATAGTAGAGATTAAGACAACACGGAATGGAGCGTCAATTATGAAAGAGACATTCTTGGGTAAACTGCGCGACTTATTGGCAATTCGCCGGCGTTGCCAACAAATCAACCTTCAACGGCCGAATCGGCGTTCACGATCGAGTTATATTCACGGCGGAATGCAGCGACTGTCTAAAATTGTATTGCCCAACAAGACGCACGCTTAGATCAAATCGAAGACAACTTCGATCTGCTTCGTTGAAAGCAATCGTGCCTTCAAGTGCAACAATCCAGATTCCTCCGCTGCTCTCGCGTGTAGGAGAACTTGAAGCACCTGATCAGCTACTTACCACGGCCGAGGGAGATTATTTTTGGAAACGCCGCAGCGCGCCCCGGCGCAGTTGCAGCGATACCCATTCGTCCTTGCAGTAGCTATGATCCTTGCGAGATACCGAACGCAAACCGACTGAATGGAAAGGCGACCAGGCTCGGATGTTCCGGCAAGAAATCACGATCATTAATGAGTTGGGTCTGCATGCGCGGCCTGCAGCGGAATTCATCCTCGCCGCAAAAGTCTTCCGTTCCCAGATTTGGCTGGTCAAAGGAGGCGAGCGATTTTCCGCCGCCAGCATTCTCGACGTTATGAGTGCTAATCTCAATTGTGGAGACACTGCGACAATTGAAGCACAAGGGCCGGATGCGGAGGAGGCCATTAAGCGACTCGCTGAGCTGATACGCGGACTTGGAAAGAAGGATTCGGGCAGCGCATCGACCGGCCGCCGCAGGGTAGAAGAAGATTTCTAATAGAGCGAAGCGTCTAGGAAAAGGCGAGACCTTTATCGCTTTGGATGTCGCCGCCAAGAAGCGCTGAAACCGCTAATTCGTGCGTGATCCGCTTCAAGTTCTAGAAACGCAGTCAGCTTTTCATCGGCACGCGCAACGAAACACTTTCCATCGCCGCGATGTGCGTCAACTACGCCCGCAACAATTCACGAGCAAAGCTGACTCCTAGAACAACCCGAGGACTTTGAGGAGAATTACGATAACGAAAATTACTCCGATTATATAGACGATGCTTCTGGTCATGCCGGCGACTCATACCAGAGTGAGTCTGCGGTGGCCAGGATTTATCTAGACTGAGCGGCTTCCACGCTCGTTTTCGTGGCACAGACGACTCGAATTAATCAATCGGCTACGCGAGATTCTACGGCCGATCACACAACGCAGTGATTCGCGTTTACGATGCGGCTGGCAACGTGACCGAAACGCACGAGCACGCGGGCGATTTCAAAGAGCTGTGAGCGGTCATTTTAGTCACAACTCCGATTTTTGGCTCGCTTTTTTTGCGGTGGGACACCAGTATCGGGAGGCGGTTTATGATGCTCCCCAAGAAATCGCCGCCCCAACTTCGAGTCGTATTTCTGCGCGTTGCTTCCAAAACGACGAGGGCTTTTTGGCATTGCTACACGTCGCTAGAATCATTTTTGAAAGCCAAATGGCAAATGATGCGACCGCCTATAACATCGAAGACTTCCACGCGCGTTTACGAGGTTCGGCCACGAGCCGACAAACACGGTGTCGATCTAACCAGTGATGCGCTTCCCTACAGTCCGCTGTGGTATCGCGGGCCAAACGCGATCCGGGATGCAATCGGCCACGCAAAGTTTTCCAGCCGTTCGCATGACGCTGTCATTCGCGTGTTCGATGGAGCCGGCAACGTGATCGAGACGCACGAACAAACGGGCGATTTGTTCAAGTCGCCAACGTCTGCTTCAGCCAGCCCGGCCACCCCAAGCTCAGTCCCTGGACAGAGCGGCGCTGAGACAACGACTACCGCGCCCGCAGTCGGCGGAGGCCACGATCTCGTGTGGGTTAATATCGAGAAGCATCTTTACCACAGGGCAGGCTCTCGTTTTTACGGCACGACGAAGAAGGGCAAATACATGACTGAGCGGGAAGCAATCCTAACGGGAAACAGAGCCGCGCGGCTACGCCAGATTTTTTCAGCGGTTCACACGACGCCGTGATTCGCGTTTACGATGCAGCCGGCAACGTGATTGAAACCCCGCGCGCGGGCGAGTTCAAAGAGTGGTGATTCCTTACGTTCGGCGCGCCTGGCGCTCATCCCGTGCGGGCGTCATACAACCTTTGCCCGGTCCGGCCGATCTGGGCGACTACGGGAAACCAAGGGTGTCACAGTTACAGTCCCGTTGCTCACGGGCCGCGAAATACGCGCCCTTAAAAGACCGGAAGCTTCCTCGGTGTAATATTGCGCCAGACCATTATCGGCGGGCACGGGAATCGTTGCCAACTCCATCCAAAACTTGCCAGCCTTTGTAGATTCCGGGCAACACTCAATCGTTACCGCTCCGGCTGATACCGACCCTTCTCCGCGGATGA
>JBKPLX010000167.1:0-11265 GCA_046731855.1 Verrucomicrobiota bacterium
ACTACACATTCGCCTTTTGACGATCGCAGAATGACGGCTGCGGAGCAGACGCGTTGAGTGACAGCAACAAGGTTTTCCTTAAAGGACTTGAGGATAAGAGCGCGGCGGACATGTCAATCGCGATGGTCGACTCGGAAAGCGATGATTTGAAAATGAAACCAAATTTGTTCCCGCGATCGTTTGTCTCTTGATTGCCTTGGCTTCCTTGGATGATGAATACGGTGCAATTTCTCCGATCACATGGTGGCCTTTTCAAAAAACCTTGTCCCGATCAATTGAGCAATTGAGACTTTGGCAATTGGTAGCCTTGGTGTTCCGAATAAGATGGATGCGACTATGCCAGTGGAAATGAAATATGAGCCTGACGGCGTCTGTATGCTGCGCATTAGCGGCATTTTGAAACGATCCGAATTTGGCGCAGAGCAAAACGCCCTCGCCAGCTGCGACCGGAGCACATTTGAACCTTGCGGCGCAATCAACGCCGAATCAATGGGGTTCAAGAGGTCGCGGGTTCAAATCCCGCCGGCGCGATTTTCCGCTTTCTATGATCAACGATGAGTCGCAGCATGAATGTTGTTTCTGCGGTAGGCGTGTTCCCTTGCAAGAGCTTTCGACGCTGTCGGCGTTCATAGGGGAAAGGATGAACAGGATGCGCCGCAAGCCATATTCTGTCACAAGAAATGTCTGTGTGACCGAGTTTCCAAATCCGTACCGCTCCTTAATGATATTCTCGACTGATGCTTAGCGCCGGAATTGTTGGTCTTCCAAACGTCGGGAAGTCGACGCTTTTTAACGCTGTCACGCATACGCATAAGGCGCCGGCGGAAAATTATCCGTTTTGCACCATCGATCCAAACCTGGGCATTGTGACCGTGCCTGATCCACGCCTGGAAAAAATCGCGCAAATTTCACATTCCAAAAAAACTGTCCCAACTGCGATCGAATTCGTTGATATCGCTGGCCTGGTCAAAGGCGCAAGCGAAGGCGAAGGCCTGGGGAATCAATTCCTTCATCACATTCGCGAAGTGGATGCGATCGTTCAGGTGGTGCGTTGTTTCGAAGATAGCAACGTCCATCATGTCAGCGCGACCATCGATCCAATTCGAGACATTGAGATCATCAATACTGAGCTTGTGCTGGCGGATCTGGCCTCGCTACAAAGAAGACACGATCGATTACAGAAAGAAGTGCGCGCTGGCGATAAAACAGCAAAGAACGAGAACGCCATCGTAGAGAAACTATTGCCCCATCTGGATGCGGGTAAGCCAGCCATCACCGCCAGCTTGAGCCCGGAGGAAAAAGCGGCCGTTCCCAATTTTTTTCTGCTCACATCAAAGCCCACGATCTTCGCGTGTAACGTCGCTGAATCGGATTTGGCGTCTGTAGCCGCAGGCGCTGACCGCGGCAACGAGGCAACTAAGCGCTCGGATGCCGGGGTCGATGCCCCCGGCTACAGCGCCGCGAAGTACGTCGCGGCAGTTCAGCAGTACGCGCTGCACCATTTTGCCACGGAAGCAATCGTCATCAGCGCGCAGCTGGAAAGTGAACTGGTTGATCTGAGTGAGCAGGAGGCATTGGATTATCTGCGCGGTTTGGGTGTGGCAGATACTGGCGTGCACGCACTCATCCGGTCCGTTTATCACTTGCTTGGCTTGCGCACGTTTCTTACGACTGGGGAGAAGGAGTCGCGGGCGTGGACTATTCACGCTGGCGACAAAGCCGCAACCGCCGCCGGAACCATCCATTCGGATTTCGAGCGCGGTTTTATCGCGGCAGAAACGATTTCCTACGATGATCTGATTGCGGCCGGCTCACTGGCGAAAGCTCGTGAAGGGGGAAAAATTCGGCTGGAAGGGAAAGATTATGTCGTGCGCGACGGCGACGTGATTTTCTTCCGGTTCAATGTGTGAGCCAAAGATTTAATTGGTAGCGCGCGCTCGCCGAGCGCGCCGTGACGGACGGCCCGGCGGTCCGTCCCTACCCTTGTTCGTACAGAATACGGCCGCAATTCTCGCAACTTACGATCTCTTTCCCAGCCCGGGCACTCGCCGCGGTTGCACTGGTTACTTTCATGTGGCACCCGGTGCAGACTCCATGCTCGATTGCGACCACTGCGGCGTCGCCTTTGCTCTTAAAAAGACGTTCGAAGAGACCAAGCAAATCCTCATCGATTTTTCCCTCCAAGTCCGCGCGTTCTCGGGTCAATTCTTCCAGCCGCGACTGCAAAGCGTTCGACTTTTCATCGAGATCGGCTGTTTGCCGCGCAATTGATTCCTTAACGCCGGCTGCCTTCTTTTCTTCTTCAGCAAGATCAACCTTAACTTTGTCGGCCTGCACCATCAGCTCGAGCTCTTCATCCTCGATCTTGCGAATCTCATTTTCGTACCGCTCAATTTCGTGTCCGAGCGCCTGAAATTCATCGTTCTTGCGCGTCTGATACTGCTGGGTCCTGAGACGCGCGATGGACTCTGTGCGTGTCCCCACGTCGAGCTCAAGCTTCTTTCGGTCTACTTCGGTTTGCCGCGCTTTTTGTTTGAGGGCGTCTACCGCACCTGCGCTTGCTGCCAGCTGCGATTCAAGACTCTTTCGCCGCAGCGGCACCGTTTCTATTTCGGTCTGGATTTGCCTGATCTTCTGCTGTCGATCTTGAAGGACAAGAAGTTGTTCCAGTTCCGGATGCACGAGCGCACAAGGTATTGATACGGTTAGGCTCCGTCAATCCGCGACGGCAACAGTGGTGGCTTACCACTAGTGAGAAGCAGGCTGCTCCGTTTGCTCAAAGGCTTCCAACACCTGTTGGGGCCGCGCGCGTACGGCGATGTTTTCGGTGAGATTCACCCAGCGGATTGTCCCGGAGGAATCAATGAGAAACTCTGCCGGGCGGGCAATATCTGTGCCTTTTGGTCCCGCGCCGCGATGCAAGAGGTCGTAACGCCGAATCACTTCTGCCTTGGGATCGGATAGGAACGTATACGTGTAGCCAAGTTTTTGTCGTTGGCGCCGGTTGATTTCCGGTGTGTCCACACTAATTGCGACCACTTGAATCCCGCGCGATTCAAGGTCCTGAAGCCTTTGCTGGAAACTCCGCAACTCGGAGTTACACAATGGTCACCAGAAACCGCGATAAAAAATCAGCGCGACAGCTTTCGATCTGCTGACGAGATCACGAAGAGACACCTCCTTCCCATCTTGATCCGACAATGTGAACTCCGGAGCTTTTTGTCCGACTCGCGGCGCTCCGGTCGAAGGCGGGACCTGCCGCAGCACATAGAAGAACACATAGGAAAAGAACGCGAACATCAATATGCCCAGCGTGACCAGAATTGGTCCGAAGATTTTGCCCCGATAGATCTGCGGTCTGCCAAAGGCGCGGAATAGACCCAGCACAAGCAGAATTCCGCCAACAGCAAACAACAAGAAATTCGCCCACGGAAAATCACGGGTGATCGGGAATTGCGCAAAGAATGTGTAAGCGAAAAAGCCAGCCAGCGTGCAAAGGAACCCAATCCAGAGCGACCAGTTCCAGCTTTTCTTTGCGCTCGCATTCATGTTCGTAATCAGGAGCGGGCTGCACTGTTTGCCGTCCCCAACCTCCAGATCCAGCGATACAGGACCACCACGATCGCAACGAAAGCGAGGCCGCCGACGACCTTCCCGGCTGTTTCATACGCCGGACCGACCAGCGCCAGCGGAGCAGCTACACCAGAGAAAACGACAATTGCAGAAATCACCACGCCGATCACGCTCTCGCCAACGATCAAGCCCGATGCGAGTAGCACGCCAAGTTGTTTTGTTGCCTCCGGTCTGCGGCTGCTGTCGGCTCGCCTGTCGAATAACCACCCAACGACCGCGCCGACCACGATCATGAGCGTGCTTTGCGTAGGCAGGTAGATCCCCAAACCTACCGCTAACGGAGGGATACGCATATGCCGCGTCGTGCGCGCGAGGATCTCGTCCACCAGAATAATGCAGACGCCGATCAATCCACCGATTCGAATTAGACTCCAGTCGATATCGGCAGCAATCACGCCCTGTGCCAGCGAAGAAATCAGCCCTGCCTGAGGCGCAGGCAATGGCGAGGGCCGCGACTCCGCACCTGGTGCACCGACGAAGCCGTACGCATGATTCACCAGGTCGAGAACAGGCGGAATCACGATTGCGCCAGCTATTACACCAATCACAAGCGCGACCTGCTGTTTCCACGGCGTTGCGTCGACCAGCTGTCCAGTCTTGAGGTCTTGCAGATTATTGTTAGCAATCGCGGCAACATTGAAGATCACTGCAGTAGTAAAAAGCGCGAAAGCCATCAGCGACTTGTTCGCGTCTGGTGATAAATACGGCTTAACCCCCAACACAAGCAGCAAGGCAGCCCCGATCACCACCAAAATGCCAATCCCTGACAACGGGCTATTGGACGAACCGATTAACCCCGCCATGTAACCGCAGACCGCGGAGACGAAGAAACTCATCAAGACAACGTAAGCCACTCCGCCGATCACCAGCGTTGTCACATGCGCGCCGAGTCCGCTCTCGTTACCGAAGTATCCGAGCAGCAAACCGATCGGCACCATGCAAGCAAGTGTGACGATACCAACGATACCAATCGGAATATCGCGCTCGGTAATCGGCAACGTGTCCGCTTTGCCAGCCTTGCGCGCGCGTGAAGCAGCCATCGCGCCGGCGAGGCCCCGCGCAACGGGCTTTACCAGCTTCAACAAAGTCCAAATCGCCGACACACCAATCGCACCTGCACCGACAAAGCGTACTTTTTTGCTCCAAGTGCTTTGTGCGAGCTGACCAGCAGCCGTCGTAAGGTCGTTGAGCATCGCCGAGTAATGCGGCACGCCCCAGCCCCATCCGATCAATGCTCCGATCAGCATTGCGATTCCCACCGACAAGCCAACCAGGTGACCAATCGCGAGCAGCGCAAAGGACAGTGAAAAATCATAGCCACTCACCGCGCCTCGTCTTCCGATTCGGAACGTTTGCGCCACATCGGAAGCGAATATTTGCGTGGCGACGATTATTGCGAAGACCGCAGCAACGATCGATCCCCACAACACCGCTAGCAGACCTGCGCGGCCATGTTCGATATCCGCCGCGTGTTCCTTGTCGCCACTGCCAACTTTGAGCACCTCGGCGCACGCGACACCTTCCGGATATGGTAGGTCTGAGGTAGTCACCAGAGCGCGGCGAAGAGGAATGGAGTACATCACGCCGAGAATCCCGCCGAGAGCGCAGATCGCGAAGGAAATCCAGAACGGAAATTCTGTCCACCAGCCGATCATGATCAGACCAGGCAGCACGAAAATGATCGACGACAGCGTGCCGGCGGCAGAAGCGACCGTTTGGACGATGTTGTTTTCCTGGACGGTTGCATCGCGGAAACCTCGCAGCATCGCCATCGAAATCACCGCCGCGGGAATCGACGTCGAAAATGTGAGACCAGCCTTGAGACCGAAGTACACATTGGCCGCGGTGAACACCAGCGTGATGATGACACCTATGATTATCCCGCGAATGGTAAGTTCGGCGCGCACAGAAAGCGGAGGATAGTCTGGAGTCGCCGAACGGGTCAAGATGCATACCCGCCTCTCGCGCGATAAATGCGCTCCGCGGATTAGAACATCTCTACAGGCGAGCGTTGAACACTTTGAGAAGTCTTCTGCCTCGCGCCTTCTTCGCCCAGGACGGCGACACGCAGGTCCCAAATCTCGTCGTCGATTTTGCGGAAGGCGTCCTCGGAGAATTCGTCAGGTGGCGTGAGTCGTTCCTTGAATTGCGCGATGCTTTTCAAAGCGCGATCGATTTGATCCTGTGGCAACGTAGCGAGGATTCGTTGCACGTTCTCGATCTCGGGAATGCGATGGCAAATCATCGCCACGTCGTTTCCTGCCGCAATGGCAAGGCTAATTGTGTCCTCGAGCCGATACCCGGTAAGAATTGCTCCCATGTCGAGATCGTCCGTCATGACAAGACCATTGAAACCGGATTCGTTGCGCAATAAATCGGTAACGATACGACGCGATAAAGAGGCAGGCGTTTTTTCCGGTTCGAAACAGGGATACCAGCCGTGACAGATCATCATGCTGTCCACGTCGTGGGCGAATTCGCGAAATACGGCGAGCTCATTCCGGTCCAGTTGTTCACTGGTGCGATCGATCTGCGGCAATTCGTAGTGAGCGTCTGAACCCGCGGCGGAGTAACCTGGAAAATGTTTACCACAGCTTGCGATCCCCTGTCCTCTCAACGCATCGTTGAACGCACCAGCGTTGCGAACAACCTGGTCGACTGTTTTTCCGTAACAGCGGCCTCGCAGGGAATTGTCTGCATCGTCATCGAAGGAAATGTCCAGGACCGGACACAAGTCTAGATTGAAACCGAAAAGGCGGAGCAGCCGGCCGGTGATGTCCCCATGCCGCCGGATGAGTTCAACGTCGTTCTTGTCGCGCAACTGCTGAGCATTCGGCGGCTCGCTGCCGATCAATCGGAGACGCGAAACGCGGCCGCCCTCCTGATCCACCGTGATGATGGGCTCGATCTCACTTAAGTCACGCAGATCATCGATCAGCTTCCGCAACTGCGACGCGCTTTCGATGTTGCGGCCGAACAGAATGAAAGCGCCCGGTTTCACCTTGCGGAATAACTTCGCCGTTTTTCCATCCACTTCCTTGCCGGGCACACCGGTCATGATCAACTGACCGAGTAAATCCGTTTTCATGCGCGGCAAGAGTAACGCCCAACGCTCAACATTCAACGTCCAACGCCCCAATTATAAAAGATGCTTTCAGTTGAACGTTCAGCGTTGAGCGTTAAGCATTGAGCATTGAAAAAAATCGCAATCTACGGCGGCACATTTGATCCGATTCATCACGGCCACCTTATCGTTGCACGCGAGGCGCTTGAGAGAGTCGGCACTGACGAAGTGATCTTTATCCCCGCCCGAGTATCACCGCTTAGAAAGACCGCGCCAATTGCCAGAGACGAAATACGGTTGCTGATGATACAAGCCGCTATCGAAAACGAACCCGGATTTGCCGTAGATGACTGCGAACTGCGGCGCCCTCCGCCTTCATATACCATCGAAACTGTGGAGCAGATTCGGCGGCTCAAAGGCGATCCAACTATTTACTGTCTGATCGGCGAAGATAACGTCGGCAAGCTGACAAAATGGCGTCGTTTCGCCGACCTGGAAAAGATGGTTCGATTTATTGTTCTCGACCGCACCGGTCAACAACCGAGCCATGCCTACCCGGTTATTCGCCGGAAAATCGACATTTCTGCGACGGAAATCAGAAAGAGAGTTGCCACTGGCCGGTCGATTCGATATTTCGTACCGCCGTCAGTGGAAGAGATCATTCACCGCGAAAAACTTTACCTGGAGCAACGGAAATAACCCCGGAAAATCTAGCTAGAACCTGCGCCGAGCTCGCCTCAAACAAAAAGGCGGAAGACATCGTCGTCCTCGACCTGCGCGCGATCTCGACGTTCACGGATTTTTTCGTGATTTGCTCGGCTACGTCGGAGCCGCAGCTAAAAGCAATTGCAAACGAAATTGAAACGCGTTTGAGAGAAGACCATTCCATCCGGCCTGTGGCGACTGACGGCTTTCCCGCGAGTCAATGGATCGTGCTCGATTATCTGCAAGTCGTTGTCCATGTTTTTCACTGGGACAAACGATCCTTTTACAGCCTGGAAGACCTATGGGGCGACGCGCCCCGACTGGAATGGGAAGCGGCCGCAGCACGTTGATCCCACAACAGTAGAGTGCTGTTTCACACGCCTCAGCCGCAGAACGCTGGGGCGATCCTGCCCAAGCCCGAAAGTCTCTGCGCTTATTTCTTTGGCGATGTCTTTGGCGACGGCGGAGCCGCGGGACTGGGGGCTTTCGCCGCACCCGCAGGCGCAGGCGTCGCAGGCGGCTTGGCATCCAGCAGTTCCACTTCAAAAATCAGAGTCGAATTGGCGCCAAGGTCCGGACTGACAGATCTTTCCCCGTAGGCGAGTTCCGACGGGATAAACAATTGATATTTTGATCCGACTTTCATGAGTTGAAGCGCTTCCGTCCATCCCTTGATCACGCCATTCACTGGAAATGTTGCTGGTTGGCCGCGCTTGTATGAACTATCGAACTCAGTTCCATTGATCAGAGTTCCGCGATAATTGACCGTAACCGTGTCGGTGGCCTTCGGTTGCGCCCCGTTCCCGTCTTTGAGGACTTTGTACTGCAACCCGCTGGCAGTTGTTTTCACGCCCTCTTTCTTCTTGTTTTCCTCCAGAAATTTCGCGCCTTCTGTCTTATTTTTCTCCCCTGCTTGCTTTTGTTTTTGTTCCATATCTTTTTCAAATGTCGTCATGACCTCCTTGATTTGATCAGGATTCAGTTGTGGTTTACCAGCGAGGGCGTCTTTGATGCCTGCAGCAAGCACATCGGGGCTGATATCCACCTTTTGCCGGCTCAAGTTGAATCCGATTTGTAAACCGATGCTATAGCTGACTTTGTCTTTCTGGTCCTTGAGTTGCGGCGATTTGTCTTGCCCAAATAAAGGCAATGCCAGTAAGGATGCGCTGAAAATGACGATAAGTTGTTTCATAAAAGGTGTTCTCCGTACGGATTCAGTTAAGTTGGTCGCCGCGGAAACTGGGACGCTAATGGATAAACGCCGCCCGTCAAGAACAGAGCGGCGCTCGCGATCCGAGGGCTGCTACCTTTTGGCCGCGTTGGTTTTTGCTGCGCTTATCGCTCTTCTGCCACAGCCGCTCCACGCAATCACTCTGTCGCATGCTGACGCCCTCAAGATCGGGAAAAAAATCTGGCAAAACGAATGTAACGGAACGATTGCGGGCCTCACCTCGTGGAATTCAGGCGAAGATTTTGCGTCACTGGGCATCGGCCACTTCATCTGGTACCCAAAGGGCCGCCGGGGACCGTTCGAGGAAAGTTTTCCTAAGCTCGTAAGTTTTATCTCGAAGCGCGGTGCAAAACTGCCAACGTTGCTCCTGGGAACCGGTGAAAAGCCATGTCCCTGGAATTCACGCACGGAGTTTCTTCGAGCTCAACATTCAACAGAGATGAATCAATTACGTACCTTCCTCGCGGATACGGTCGATCTGCAGACGGAATTTCTTATCGCCCGGTTAGAAAGCGCGCTGCCGAAAATGCTGGCCGAAGCAGCCCCTTCTGATCGAGCGAACGTACAGGAACAATTCGATCGTCTCACCAAAACTCCCCAGGGATGTTACGCCCTCGTCGACTATGTAAATTTCAAAGGAGAAGGCGTCCTCCATACGGAGCGCTACGACGGGCACGGCTGGGGTCTTCTCCAAGTCCTGGAAGCCATGCATGGCACTTCGGACATTGGGGCGGTTGATGAATTCTCGCGGGCGGCGAAAGCAGTGTTGACGCGACGGGTGCAAAACTCTCCAGCCGACCGGCACGAATCGAGATGGTTATCTGGTTGGATTCGGCGCGTAACCAGCTACAATGGCGGCTAATTTATGCGACTTTTGACGTTGATTCGGCTGGCTTTGCTGGCTGGGTTTGTGTCTTCTGCCAGCGGTCAATTCCACTTGGGACCGAAGCCGCGACAGCCAAGTCCTACCCCGCCGCCGATGCGCAAAGCGTCTACCTTAATTCAGAGACAGGCGCCACTGAAGGTAAATCAATCCTTGCTCAAACAAGCAACGCAGGACAACACGCGTATCGTGGTCTCGATCCCGAAGCAGCGAGCTTACCTTATGATCGGGGACCAGTTTGTGGCCGATGGCCCAATCTCGTCTGGCAGACGCGGACACGAAACACCGAGGGGACATTTCAATGTGATGGAAAAGGACCCAAATCATCATTCCAGTCTCTACGGCGACTTCGTGGACGGTTCCGGCCGCGTAGTACGTGGCGGGGTCAGTGCACGAAGCGATTCCGCGCCGAGCGGAACGCACTTTGCCGGCGCGCCCATGAAATGGTTCCTTCGCCTCACCGGCGAAGGCGTCGGGATGCACATCGGAATTTTGCCTGGCTACCCCGCCTCACATGGCTGCATCCGTGAATCCGTCGATGGAGCAAAATTGTTTTACGACTACGCCAAGGTCGGTACGTCAGTAGATGTAGGCGACTACTAGAGCTCCGAAATTTCCCTCTTCAAAAGTTGACCCTCAAGGAACGACGGATTGGCCGCCGTCGACTTCAAAATTGACGACTACGATGCCGTCAATTCCTTGATCAATTTTCTGCGTAGCAATTCCAACGCAGCTTGCGTGGCAATCTGCTTAAAAGTCTCGCGGTCAGTTGGAAAAAAGAGTTTCTTTGCGATCGTTTCGCCCGACATGGCGAGAGCAATGTAAACGGTTCCCACCGGCTTCTCCGGCGAGCCGCCGCTCGGTCCGGCAATCCCCGTCGTAGCGAGCGCATAATCGGATCTCGTACACGCGCGCGCTTGTTCGGCCAGAGCGCGCGCGACTTCCTCGCTTACGGCGCCGTGCTTCTCGATCAGCCGTGGATCGACATTCAACATGTCGATCTTGGCCTGGTTCGCGTAACAAACATAGCCTGCGAGAAAAACTGTCGATGCGCCAGGCACGTTTGTGATGCGATTGGCAAGCAATCCGCCCGTGCAGGATTCTGCAACCGCCAGCGTTTGATTGCGCTGCACTAAAAGTTTTACGATCACTTCCTCCAGCGTTTCGTCCGCAGCAGAAAAGATCGAGGACCCAAGGGTCGATCTAATAATGGCGTCTGCCTGTTCGATAGCCTGTGATTTTCCGACAATGCGCACGTCGACCTCTCCCGGTCGCGCGCAATAGCCGAGCTCGATTCCAGGGATTGCAAGCACACGTTCACCGATCGCCTCCTCGACCAGCGACTCGCCTTGGTCGGCAATTTTGTAAAGGCGCCGCTCGATCAAACCTGAGTCTGGGACGATTGAGCGAAGGATCGGCATCACAAATGCCCAAAACATTGGCTGAAGCTCACGCGGCGGTCCAGGCAATAAGAAAAGATGCGGAGATTCAATCTGCGCATTGATATTCGCGCGCAAATAAAGCCCTGGCGCGCTGCCATTCTCGTTCGGCAGCACCTCTGCGCCTGCATGAACATCAGCCTGCCGGGCAATGCCAGGAGTCCATTTGATTCCACGCACCCGGAGCCTTTGCCGGAGCGAAGCAAGCAACTCCGAAGATTGTCGCAGCTCCAACCCCAGTAGATCGGCAACCATCTCGCGTGTTATGTCGTCGGTCGTTGGACCGAGGCCCCCGGTTACAAAAAGAATC